>NZ_JBEOXF010000001.1:345092-544088 GCF_040296405.1 Streptomyces sp. NPDC002133
GCGTCCGATGGGCTGCGCCCGGCGTCCGATGACGTCCGTCCGGCGTCCGATGGGCTGCGCCCGGCGTCCGATGACGTCCGCCCGGCACCCGATGGGCTGCGCCCTCACCTACCCGCCGGTCATCCCCACAAAGGTGCCGGGGGATACTTACCGCAGATTTCACCAAGCGGAGCAAGAGGGGCACGGCGTCGTGGCAAGGGTTCGGACAGGGATACGCGCGGTCGGCGCGGTGCTGGCGGCGGTGCTGGGAGTCTCCCTCGCGGGGTGCAGTGCCACCGGCGGCAAGCGGGCCGAGGACTCGCGCAAGGCCGCCGCGGCAGAGGGCCGGCCCGCGGTCAGCACCCCGCGCTGGACCTTCGCCATGGTCACCCACTCCGGGGACGGCGACACCTTCTGGGACATCGTCCAGCGCGGCGCCAAGGAGGCGGCGGCGAAGGACAACATCGACTTCCTCTACGCCCACAGCGACGAGGCCCAGCAGCAGGCCCAGCTCGTCGACACGTACATCGACAAGAAGGTCGACGGGCTGATCGTCACCCTCGCCAAGCCCGACGCCATGAAGGACGTCGTCGCCAAGGCCACCAGGGCCGGGATCCCGGTGATCACCGTGAACTCCGGCTCCGAGCAGTCCAAGGCCTTCGGCGCGCTCACCCACATAGGCCAGGACGAGTCGATCGCAGGTGAGGCCGTCGGCGACGAACTCGACAAGCGCGGCCGCAAGAAGGCCCTGTGCGTTCTGCACGAGCAGGGCAACGTCGGCCATGAGCAGCGCTGCGCCGGAGCGAAGAAGACCTTCGCCGGGTCGCTCGAGAACCTGTACGTCGACGGCACCAACATGCCCGACGTCCGGGCGGCCATCGAGGCGAAGCTCCAGTCCGACCGGTCCGTCGACGCGGTCGTCACTCTCGGCGCCCCCTTCGCCGACGCCGCCGTCCAGGCCAGGGACACCACGGAGAGCAAGGCCGAGATCGACACCTTCGACCTGAACGCCAAGGTCGCCATCGCACTCCAGGCCGGGAAGCTCGGCTTCGCCGTCGACCAGCAGCCCTACCTCCAGGGCTACGAGGCCGTCGATCTGCTCTGGCTGCACCGCTACAACGCCGATGTGCTCGGCGGCGGGCGGCCCGTGCTCACCGGACCGCAGATCATCACCGACAAGGACGCCGCCGAACTGCAGGACCACACGGAGCGGGGGACCCGATGACCGCGACCGCACCACCCGCACACGACAGGACGGACGAGGCGGACGTGCGGCTCCTGCGCACCTCGCCGCTGAAGAAGCTCCTCGGCCGGCCCGAGCTCGGATCCGTCGTCGGCGCCGCCGCCGTCTTCATCTTCTTCTCGATCGTCGCCGACAGCTTCCTTCAGGCGTCCAGCCTCGGCACGGTGCTGTACGCGGCGTCCACGATCGGCATCATGGCCGTCCCCGTCGCGCTGCTGATGATCGGCGGTGAGTTCGACCTCTCCGCCGGTGTGCTGGTGACCACCTCCGCGCTGATCTCCTCGATGTTCAGCTACCAGATGACGGCGAACGTCTGGGTCGGCGTCCTGGTGTCCCTGCTGGTCACGCTTTCGATCGGCGTCTTCAACGGCGTCATGCTGACCCGGACGAAGCTGCCGAGCTTCATCGTCACGCTCGGTACGTTCCTGATGCTCACCGGCCTCAATCTGGGCTTCACCAAGCTGATCAGCGGCACGGTGTCGACCAAGACCATCGCCGACATGCAGGGCTTCGAGTCCGCGAAGGCCCTCTTCGCCTCGCAGCTCACGATCGGTGATGTCGACCTCAAGGTGACGATCCTCTGGTGGATCGGACTCGTCGCCCTCGCCACGTGGATCCTGCTGCGGACCCGCTTCGGCAACTGGATCTTCGCGGCCGGCGGCGGCGCCGACGCGGCCCGCGCGGTCGGCGTCCCGGTGGCCAGGACCAAGATCGGCCTCTACATGGGCGTCGGGTTCTGCGCCTGGATATCCGGACAGCATCTGCTGTTCTCGTTCGACGTCGTCCAGTCCGGCGAGGGCGTCGGGAACGAGCTGATCTACATCATCGCGGCCGTCATCGGCGGCTGCCTGATCACCGGCGGCTACGGCTCGGCGATCGGGTCAGCGGTCGGTGCCTTCATCTTCGGCATGACGAGCAAGGGCATCGTGTACGCGGAGTGGAACCCGGACTGGTTCAAGTTCTTCCTCGGAGCGATGCTCCTTCTGGCCACCCTGCTCAACGCATGGGTCCGCAAGCGCGCGGAGGCGAGCAAGTAGATGACCGACACCACGCCCCTCGTGGAGCTCGACGACGTCAGCAAGTACTACGGCAACATCCGCGCGCTCGAAGGGGTATCCCTCGAAGTCCACGCGGGCGGGATCAGCTGTGTCCTGGGGGACAACGGCGCGGGGAAGTCCACCCTCATCAAGATCATCGCGGGGCTCCACCGGCACGATGCGGGAACCTTCTCGATCGAGGGCCAGCCGGTCACCCTGTCCTCGCCCCGTGAGGCCCTCGACCGGGGCATCGCCACGGTCTACCAGGACCTCGCCGTCGTACCGCTCATGCCGGTCTGGCGGAACTTCTTCCTCGGCTCCGAGCCGACCAAGGGCGAGGGCCCGTTCAAACGGCTCGACGTCAGGCTGATGCGTGAGACCACCCGTGCCGAGTTGTTGCGGATGGGCATCGACCTGCGCGACGTCGACCAGCCCATCGGCACCCTGTCGGGCGGCGAGCGGCAGTGCGTGGCCATCGCCAGGGCCGTCTACTTCGGCGCCAAGGTGCTGGTCCTGGACGAGCCCACGGCGGCGCTCGGGGTCAAGCAGTCCGGCGTCGTCCTGAAGTACGTGGCCGCGGCACGTGACGCAGGGCTCGGCGTGGTGCTCATCACCCACAACCCCCATCACGCCTATCTCGTGGGCGACCGCTTCGTCCTGCTCAAGCGCGGCACGATGTTCGGCAGCCACAGCAAGTCCGAGATCACCCTGGATGAGCTCACGCGTCAGATGGCGGGTGGCAGCGAACTGGACGATCTGCGCCACGAACTGGAACGGGCGCCGGTTCCGCGCCATCTCGGAGGGCACGACCTGGGGCGCGGCTGAGGCGCGGACCGCCCGGGCACGTACGGCTGACGCGGGCGAGCGGCCGGTCAGGGACACGTTCAGGTGCCGGTGCCGGTGCCGGTGCCAGTGCCGGCGCCGAGACGGCGGGCGAGCCAGGGCTCCCGCGCCAGCACGGCCCCTGCCGTGATACCGACCGCGATCGCGACACAGAGCACGATCAGCCAGGACAGCAGCGTGAGGACCGTGCCGACGGGTCCGTACTCGGCGAGACTCCGGTTGACAGCGCGGGGCATGTAGTACCGGCTGCCGATCGACAGCGCGGTGACGGCGAAGGCGGTCAGCACGGCGCCGGGCAACAGCGGACGCCAGCCGATGAGCCCGCCGAGCAGCAGATGCTGACTCCACCACCACAGGAGCGTCTGGGACAGCATCGTCACCGGGATGGCCAGCCACAGACCGGCGCCGAATCCGTCGCGCACCGGCCCCTGCACGATCAGGACGGACAGCCACACGCCGATCCACGCCAGCCAGCGCCATGGGGCGATCTTGGCGCCGGTCCTCGGGACCAGCCAGGCCCGTTTGCACAGCCGCTGCATCGCGCGGCTGCAGGCCGTGGCGGACAGCAGCACCATCAGCGCGCCGATCACACCGGTGGCGTCACGCAGATTCTCGTCGGTGGACCGGTACACCTGCTCCAGCTGGTCTTTGGAGGCGCCGGTGAGCCCGAACACCGCCGACACGGAACTGACCAGCTGATTGCGTACCCCCTCGGGTGCGAAGGAGCCGACGACGAACAACAGCGGTACGGCCGTCACGAAGCACTGTGCGGCCAACCGGGTCGCCGAGTCGAAGATGTTCACCGCGACCATACGGGCCGTCAGTTGCGTCACGACGGGAAAGCGGGCCTCGGTGCGCGCGACCATCGACCGCGCGAACGCCCGCTGTGCCTCGAACTGTGCCGTCCACCACGACTGGCGGAGGAAGGCAGCCCGCGGCCGCGTGGTCATGGCGTTGCTCCTTCCCTGGGACCAAGCGTGCGGGACACGGGCCGCACCGGCATCTCGGGAATCACCCGGGCGCCCCGCCGGATCTGCGGCCGCAGGTGCTCCGGAGCGGGCCCTTGTGCTCTGTTTGCGTGAGTCCGTCATGGGAGGTGACGATGGACGGGTGAGCGGCCGGCCACCGGCACGCGGTGCGGGCGGCCGGTGCGCCGGCCCGGCCATGGGGAGCGGCGCGGACACCCTGCGGAGGGGAGCGTCATGGTCCTCGACTTGCTGCTCATCGCCGTCGCCATCACCCTCGACCCCTTGCCGATCATGGCTTTCGTGCTGGTGCTGTCGTCGCACAAGGGCGTCTGGCGGGGACTGGTCTTCATCCTCGCCTGGCTGGCCTGCCTCGTCGCGGTGATCGCCCTGGTCCTGCTCTTCACTGGCGGTACCCCGCCGCCGCCCAGGTCTCCGCCCTCCACGGCCGCGCTCGCGGCCAAGCTCGCCATCGGCGTCGGCCTGGTCGCCTACGGCGAGCACCGGCGGCGACGCCGTCACGGCGCGCCCGGCAGGGCCGCGCCGACCGGGCGCGCCAAGCACGCGCGCTCGACGCACTCCCGGTCGAACCGGATGTCCCCCTGGTCCGCCGCCGGGCTGGCCGTCTTCCTGCAGCCCTGGGGTCTGGTCGCCGCGGCGGCCACCGTCGTCGTCAAGGCCGATCTGTCCCATCTCGGCTCGTACCTGGCCCTGTTCGGCTTCTGCATCCTCGCCAGCGCCAGCCTGCTCGCCGCCGAGCTGTACACGGTGTTCGCGCCGGAGGCCGCGGGAGTCCGCCTGCAGCGTCTGCGCACCTGGCTGGAGGAGCACGAGGAGCCGGCCATCGTCCTCGGCTGCCTGGTGGTGGGGCTGTGGCTGACCGGCAACAGCATCTACCAGCTGACGAGTTGACCGCCGAGCAGCTGTGCCGCCCATGCGCGGCGCGGCCCGCGCGCGCCGGCGGCGGCGGCGAGCCGAAGGTGCGAAGCCCTGCGACGAGTGCTGCAATGGCATACGGGACGCCGCGTGCCGGAGGGCGCGCCGAGCCATCGGCAGGCGAGCCGGCCGGACCGCTGATGCGCTCGCAAGGAGTGGTCATGAGCGAAGACTTCGAGGACATGGGACCTGTCGACTACCTGGTCCTGGAATTTCCCGGCAATCGCATGACAGGCGAAGGGTTCCCCCTGCTCATCGACCTGGTCGACCGCCGGATCATCCGCATTCTCGACATGCTGTTCGTCCGCAAGGACACCGACGGCTCCGTCACGGTCCTGGAGCTGTCCGAGGTCGGTGACGACGAACTGGACCTGACCGTCTTCGAAGGCGTCTCCTCCGGCCTGCTCGGCCAGGACGACATCGAGGAGGCCGGCGCGGCCGTCGAACCCGGCAACTCCGCGACGATCCTGTTGTACGAGAACACCTGGGCCGCCCCGCTCGCCAGGGCCCTGCGGCGCAGCGGCGCACAGTTCGTGGCGGGAGGGCGGATCCCGGTCCAGGCACTGCTCGCCTCGCTGGACGCGGTCGAAGGCATGCCGGAAGAGGGATCCCCGGCGGCCTGAACCCCGGGCCCCCGTCCGCGTCCGCCCTCACCAGGGCACAGAGAAGGTACAGGGAAGGCACAGGGAGTCGAACATGCCACGCCTCATCCGTCGGGTCGCCCGTACCGCCGTCGTCGCCGGGACCGCCACCGCGGTGTCCAATCGTGTGTCGCGGCGGCAGTCGGGCCGGTGGTCACAACAGCAGGACCAGACACAGCAGCAGACACAGACGCAGCAGCAGCCGCAACAGAGCGCGGCTCCGGCCCCGTCGCAGGAGACGGTTCCCCCGCCGATGCCGCCCGACGACGACATGGGCAGGAAGATCGACAGGCTCAAGGAGCTCGGTGAGCTGAAGGCCCAGGGGATTCTGACCGAGCAGGAGTTCGCGGCCGAGAAGCAGAAGGTCCTCGGCTGAGGGCCGCCCTCGATGACCCAGCCGCAACCGCAGCCGCATCCGCCGACTGGGCCTCCGCGGGCGGACGCGCCCGGTGACGGCGCCCAGCCGGAGGAGGCGGACCGGTTGCGCGCCTTGCTGCGCAGCCCCGGCTATCTCAGGACGCTCGTGTTCTGCGCCGTCATCGGCATCCCGGTGTCGCTGGTCGCGTTCTGGTTCCTCGTCGCACTCCACCAGCTGGAGCACCTGCTGTGGGTGCACCTCCCGGAGGTGCTGGGCTGGTCCCTGCCGCCCTGGTGGTGGCCGCTGCTGCTGCTTCCGGTCGCGGGTCTGGTGGTCGGCCTGGTCTTCACCCGTATGGCCGGAGCGGGTGGCCATGTCCCCGCGTACGGGCTGCACGCCGGCGGCGCCTCCTCGAAGGCGCTGCCGGGAGTCGTCATCGCGGCGCTGGCGAGCCTGCCGCTCGGTGCGGTGCTGGGCCCGGAAGCGCCGTTGATCGCCGTGGGTGGCGGCCTGGCCCTGCTGTTCAGGGACCTCGTGCGCAAGGAAGCGACCCCGCAGAGCACGGCGCTCCTCGGCGCGGCCGGGGCAGCCGCCGCCATCTCGGTGATCCTCGGCAATCCGCTGATCGGCGCCGTGCTTCTGATGGAGGTGGCAGGGGTGGGCGGCCCGCAGCTGTTCGCGGTCATGCTGCCGGCGCTGCTCTCCAGCGGAGTGGGTGCCCTCGTGTTCACCGGCTTCGGCCGCTGGACCGGCCTGGAGGAGGGCAGCCTCAGCCTGAAACTCCCGGGGTCGTTCCCGCACCTGGACGCCGGGGACGTGGTCTGGACCCTGCCGATGGCGGTCGTCATCGGCGTACTCGTCCACATGATCTTCTCCGGAGGGCGGCTGGCGGCCGCCGCCGTCGCCAGGCGGACCCTCACGGCGTCGGTGCTGTGCGCGCTCGGCGCCGGTGCCTGCGCGGCCCTGTATGCCGTGCTCACCGACCGGTCACCCGCCGACGTCGCCTCGTCGGGCCAGGGAACGATGGTGCAGATGGCCGCCGATCCGCACACGTGGGGCGTCGGGGCGCTGGTCGCCGTTCTCGTGTTCAAGAGCGTCGGCTACGCCCTGTGCCTGGGCAGTCTGCGCGGTGGCCCGATCTTTCCCGCACTCTTCCTCGGAGCCGCGGCGGGCGTCCTGCTGGCGCCCCTGCCGGGCTTCGGAGTGATTCCCGGCATGGCGGCGGGCATGGCCGCCTCGGCCGCTGCCGCGCTCCGGCTGCCGGTCAGCAGCGTGGTGCTCGTGGTGCTGCTGCTCGGCAGTATCGCCATGATTCCCGTGGTGATCCTGGCGGCGGTGATCGCGTTCATCACGGCGGAACTTCTGCCGGCCCGCCCCGGAGCGCCGGCGCCGCACGAGCCGGACCCGACGGCCCGGGCCGGTGCGCGGGGACCGTCGTGACGGCCCGGATGACTCCGGAGGCGTTCCGGGCCCTGTACGAGCGGCTGCGCGAGCAGGCACGGCAGGGCCCGCAGGACAGACGAGGCACGCTGAACCACCTCACGCCCGCACGCGTCGTTGCAGCGGTCCGGGAGGTCACGACCGGGCGCACGATTTCCCTCGCCGCTCAGGTGGACACCTCGCCGGGGCCGGACAACCCTGACCCCGCGGCGCACCGGATGACAGGGGCCGAGCCGCGCGACAGCGGCCACGGAGGGCTGGACTTCGCCCTCGACCGCTTTGCCATGAACGTGCACGGCGACGTGGACAGCCATCTCGATGCACTGTGCCATGTCATGTATGACGGTGCGCTCTACAACGGCATACCGGCGAGCAGCGTGACGCCGGACGGTGCCACCGCTCTCACCGTCGACGTCGTCCGCGACGGCATCGTGGGCCGCGGGGTGCTGCTGGACATCCCCCGGCTGCGGGGCGTGCCCTGGCTGGAGCCGGGCGACCATGTGACCGCGGACGACCTGGCCGCGGCCGAGACCGCCCAGGGCGTCCGCGTCGGTGCCGGGGATCTGCTGCTCGTGCGGGTGGGTCACCGGCGCAGACGCCGGGAGTCCGGGGCCTGGAACGCCGCGGAGGCGCGCGCCGGTCTGCATCCGGAGGCGGTCGGTTTCCTGGCCGACCGGCAGGTCGCGGTGCTCGGCAGCGACGGCAACAACGACACCGCCCCGAGCGCCGTGGAGGGAGTCGCCTTCCCCGTCCATGTGCTGACGATCCATGCCATGGGGATGCACCTGATGGACTATCTGCAGTTCGAGGAGCTGGCGCCGGTCTGCGAACGGGAGAGCCGCTGGAGTTTTCTCTGCGTGGTCGCTCCGCTGCGCCTTCCCGCGGCCACGGGCTCCCCGGTCAACCCGATCGCGGTGCTGTGACGGTGGCGTACAGCTCCGCCCGAACGGTCCGGTCGCCGCCCACCCGATCCACCGATACGTTCGATCCGTAGGCCAGAACCGCGAGGACGGTGACCGCCGTGAACGACTTCCCGCACTACGACGTCATCATCATCGGCACGGGCGCGGGCGGAGGCACCCTCGCCCACCGCATCGCCCCGTCGGGAAAACGCGTACTCATTCTCGAACGCGGCGACTACCTCCCCCGGGAGCGGGACAACTGGGAGTCCACGGCCGTCTTCGTCAAGGGCAAGTACCGTGCCCCCGAGTTCTGGTACGACAAGCACGGCAACACCTTCCCGCCGGAGGTCAACTACTACGTCGGGGGCAACACCAAGTTCTACGGGGCCGCCCTCTTCCGGCTCCGCCCGGAGGACTTCGGCGAGCTGCGCCACCACGGCGGCATCTCCCCTGCCTGGCCGATCCGCTACGAGGACCTGGAGCCGTACTACACCCAGGCCGAACACCTCTACCTCGTGCACGGCAGACACGGCGAGGATCCCGGTGAGGGCCCGGCGAGCGCGCAGTACGCCTACCCGCCCGTCGAGCACGAGCCGCGCATCCAGCAGTTGAGCGACGATCTCGAGAAGCGCGGGCTGCACCCCTTCCACTTGCCCATCGGCGTCAATCTGAGCCAGGACGAGAACGGCCGGGCCACCCATTCCAGCGTGTGCATCCGCTGCAACCGGGTCGACGGCTTCCCCTGTCTGGTGCGGGGCAAGTCCGACGCACAGGTGATCTGCGTCGAACCCGCCCTGGAGCACCCCAACGTCGAGATGATCACCAACGCCCATGTGGTCCGCCTGGAGACCGACCCCGGTGGACGCAGCGTCCGTACCGTCGTCGCCCGGCTCGGCGACGGCGCCGGCGGTGGCGACAGATCACCGGCCCGATTCTCCGCCGACGTCGTCGTCGTCGCGTGCGGCGCCGTCAACTCGGCGGTCCTGCTGCTGGCATCGGCCGACGACCGGCACCCGGGCGGCCTGGCCAACAGCTCGGACGTGGTGGGCCGCCACTACATGCGCCACAACAACCTGGCGCTCATGGCGGTGTCCAAGGAACCCAACGACACCCAGTTCCAGAAGACCCTCGCCCTGAACGACTGGTACTTCGGCGCCGACGACTGGGACTATCCGCTCGGCGGCATCCAGATGCTCGGCAAGTCGGACGCCGACCAGATCCACGGCGAGGCCCCGCGCTGGGCCGGGGCCGTGACCCCGGACATGCCCTTCGAGGTGCTGGCCCACCACGCCGTCGACTTCTGGCTGTGCGGCGAGGACCTTCCGGCCCCGGACAACCGTGTCACGCTGGACCGCGACGGCGGTATCCATCTCGCCCTCGACGAGAAGAACAACATCGAGGGACTGAACCGGCTGCGCCACAAGCTGCAGGGCATGCTGGGCCATCTGGGCATGCACGAGCACCATCTGCTGTCGCACAGCATCTATCTGCACAAGGGCATGCCCATCGGCGCGACCGCCCACCAGGCCGGCACCGTGCGCTTCGGCGACGATCCGCGCAGCTCCGCCCTGGACGTCAACTGCAAGGCCCACGACCTCGACAACCTCTACGTCGTGGACACGAGCTTCTTCCCGAGCATCGGCGCGGTCAATCCGTCCCTGACCGCCATCGCGAACGCCCTGCGCGTCGGCGACCACATCGTGGAGCGGCTGCGGGGCTGACCCGACCGGGGGAACATCGCGCGCCAACGGCCCAAGCCGCACTGTGCCATGCCGCCTTCGCGGGCCTCCTGATGGTTCGGTAGCCCGCGGGTCCCCGACGGCGACACCACCACGTCCCCGTGGGATCCCCGCCACGTACGTACCCAGGAGGCATCGTGAACACCCAGGCCGGTGCGGCACCGTACGCGATTCCGCCGCTGCTGAAGGGGCAGAAGGCGCTGGTCACCGGCGCCAACTCGGGTATCGGCAAAGCGACGGCGATCGGCCTGGGCCGGGCGGGCGCCGATGTGGTCGTGAACTATGTGGCAGGCCAGGAAGCGGCCGAGCAGGTCGTCGAGGAGATCCAGTCCTTCGGGGTGCGTGCCGCCGCCTACGAGGCGGACGTGTCCCAGGAGGAAGAGGTCGTCGGCATGGTCGACCGCATGGTCCGGGAGTTCGGGACCATCGACATCATGGTCGCCAACGCGGGCCTCCAGCGCGACGCCCCGGTCACCGAGATGACGCTCGCCCAGTGGCAGAAGGTCATCGACGTCAACCTCACGGGCCAGTTCCTGTGTGCCAGGGAGGCGACCAAGGAGTTCCTGCGGCGCGGTGTCGTCCCCGAGGTGTCCCGCTCCGCCGGGAAGATCATCTGCATGAGCTCGGTGCACCAGCTCATCCCGTGGGCGGGCCACGTCAACTACGCCTCCTCCAAGGGCGGCGTACAGATGATGATGGAGACGCTGGCCCAGGAACTGGCGCCGAAGAGGATCCGGGTGAACGCGATCGGCCCCGGCGCCATCAAGACCCCGATCAACACGAGCGCCTGGTCGACTCCCGAAGCCGAGAAGGCACTGCTGGAGCTCATCCCGTACGGCAGGGTCGGAGACCCCGAGGACATCGCCCAGGCCGCCGTCGCCCTCGCGTCGGACCTCATGGACTACGTGGTCGGCGTCACCCTCTTCGTGGACGGGGGCATGACCCTCTTCCCCGGATTCGCCACAGGCGGCTGACCCGCGCCCCCACCGAACGGTCCGACCACCGAAGGCATCCATGCACAATGCGGTCCACCTGCTGGCGGACGCACCCGCCCAGCTGCTCCCGGCCAGGGAGCTCATGGCGTTCACCCTCGCCTCCCACATCATCCTGGTGCCGATGGGGGTGGCGCTGCCGCTGATCACCCTGATCATGCATTACCGCGGGCTGCGCACGCACGATCCCGTCGCGCTGCTGCTCGCCCGCCGCTGGTCGGCCGTCATGGCGATCCAGTTCGCCGTCGGTGTCGTGACCGGCACCGTCCTCTCCTTCGAGTTCGGACTGCTCTGGCCGGGCCTCATGGGCCGGTGGGGCGATGTCTTCGGCATCGGATTCGGCATCGAGGCCTGGGCGTTCTTCCTGGAGGCCGTCCTCATCGCCATCTACCTGTACGGCTGGCGCAGGCTCAAGCCGAGGACCCACTTCCTGCTCGGGCTTCCGCTGCCCGCCGCGGCACTGCTCGGCGCGTTCGGCATCCTCGCGGCCAACTCGTGGATGAACACGCCCCAGGGCTTCACGCTCGACTCCGACGGCAACCCCGTCGACGTCGACATCTGGAAAGCGATCTTCACCCCGATGTTCGGGCCGCAGTACTGGCACTTCGTCGTCGCGATGCTGGTGACGGCCGGATACGTCGTCGCCGGCGTCTACGCGGTCGGCTGGCTCAGGGGCCGGAGGGACCACTACCACCGGCTCGGGTTCACCGTCCCCTTCACGCTCGCCGCGGTCTTCACCCCGGTCCAGTTCGTGCTCGGCGACTCCATCGCCCGCTCCGTCTTCCACAAGCAGCCCGTGAAATTCGCCGCGATGGAGATCGTCTGGGAGACCGACACGCATGTCCCGGAGTACATCTTCGGCAGGCTCCACCCGGACGGAACCGTCTCGGGCGGCATCAAGATCCCCCAACTCGACTCCATCCTCGCCGGTTTCAGGCCGGACACGAAGGTGACCGGACTCACCACCGTCCCCGCGTCCGACCGTCCGACGGCGACCCAGGCCACCATCGTCCACTGGGCCTTCGACATCATGGTCGTGATCGGCTCGCTGCTCCTGCTCCTCGCCCTCTGGTACGGCTGGTACCGGCTGAGGGGGCACCGGATGCCCGGCTCCCGCTGGTTCTACCGCGGGGCGGCATGCGCCGGCGTCGCCTCGGTCGTCGCCGTCGAATGCGGCTGGATCGCGACCGAGGTGGGGCGGCAGCCCTGGATCGTCTACCAGAACATGCGGGTCGCGGAAGCGGTGACGGCAACCCGTTCCTCCACCCTCTGGATCATGTTCGGTCTGGTGATCGTCGTGTACGTCCTCCTGTTCGGCTCGTTCCTCGCCGTACTGATGAAGATGCGCACCCGCTGGCGGCTTGCCGACGCCGAGCGGGCCAAGGGGCACCCGGTGGAGAGTGTTCCTGAGACCGACACGCCCTACGGACCCCGCTCACGGCCCCCGGACGGCGGCGCCCTCGCCGCCGGCGGCAGCGGGTCCGCACCGGGCGAGGACGGTCGGTCATGACCGCCGCGGAGGTCATCGCCTTCGTCCTGCTGCTCGGGGTGGCCGCCTACGCCTGCGCCGGCGGCACGGACTACGGGGCCGGATTCTGGGACCTGTTCGCCGGGGGAGCGGAGCGCGGCAAGCGGCCCCGGTGGCTGATCGACCACGCCATGGCGCCCGTCTGGGAGGTCAACAACGTCTGGCTGATCTTCGTCTTCGTCATCATGTGGACCGGGTTCCCCGTGCTGTTCCAGACGGTCTTCTCCGCGATGTGGCTGCCGCTGGCGCTCGCCGCCGTCGGCATGGTCCTGCGCGGCGCCGGGTTCGCGCTGCGCAAACCCGCGCGGCGACTGGCCCGACGGCGCGTCTACGGGGCGGTCTTCGCCATCGCCTCGCTCATCACCCCGTACTTCCTGGGCGCCGCTGTCGGCGGGATCGCCTCCGGACGGGCGGCACCCGGCACCGAGGCTTCGGCGCACGCCTGGGCCAATCCGACCTCACTCTTCTTCGGGCTGCTGACCATCGCCGCGACCGCCTTCCTGGGGGCGGTGTTCCTCTCCTCGGACGCCGCCCGCTTCGACGCGCCCGACCTCGTCGGCTACTTCCGGCGCCGGGCTCTCGGGAGTCTGGTCGTCGTCGTTCTGCTCGGCGTGGCCGCGTTCATCGTCACCCGCGGTGACGCGCCCCACATCTGGCGCGGGCTCACCCATGGCGCGGGCCTCGTGTTCGTGATCGTGGCCGTCGTGGGCGCCCTCGGCACGGGCTGGCTGCTGCTGCGGGCCGGCGGGCGGTGGTCGCGCATCACGGCCGTCGCCATGGTCGCCGCGGCCGTCCTCGCCTGGGGGCTCGCCCAGCGTCCCTACCTGATCCCGACCTCTCTGACCGTGCAGGAGGCCGCGGGGGATCCCACGACACTGAAGTGGCTGGGCTTCGTCACGCTCGTCGCGGTGATTCTCGTCTTCCCGGCCGTGTTCCTCCTCTACTGGCTGGACACCCACGGCGAGTTGGAGTCGCTCACCGACGCCGACCTGCGGCAGGGCGGGACGGGCAGCCAGGCCGACGGCGACTGACGGGACGGAGCGTGCTCACCGCCGAAGAGGTCTTGCTGGGCATCGCCCTGACCGTCGTGCTGGCCACGGGTTCGCAGATCGTGGCGAGCAAGCTGCGTGTCCCCGCGCTGATCCTGCTGCTGCCGGTCGGCTTCACCGCGGGTGCCCTGACCGACGTCATCAACCCGAACGAACTGGCGGGGCAGAACTTCTCCGCCCTGGTGTCGCTGTCCGTCGCGGTGATTCTCTACGACGCCGGCCTCGGCCTCGACCTGCGCAATCTCACCGGCCGTACCCGCGGGATCGTGGGCAGGCTGCTGGTGATCGGCGTGCTCCTCACCTTCCTGGTCACCTGCGCCGTCGGCCCCGCGATGTTCAGCGTCTCGCTCAAGGTGGCGGCGATGCTGGGGGTGATCCTCGTCGTGTCGGGCCCGACGGTCGTGGGGCCGCTGCTCGAGTACGTACGGCCGACGGACAGGGTGCGGCGCATTCTGATCTGGGAGGGGACGCTGACCGACCCGATCGGCGGCATTCTCTGCGCGATCGTCTTCCACGCCGTCTCCCAGACGGGCCGCGTCGACATCGGCAGGGGATCCCAGCTGGGCCAGTTCCTCATCAGCCTGGCCATCGGCCTCGTGGGCGGGGTCGTGGGAGTCGCGTTGCTGTGGCTGACGCTGCGCACCCTCCGGCTCGGCGAAACGCTCGGCACACTGGCGCAGCTCGCCACGGTGATCGTCGTGTCGGCGGGCTGCGACATCGTCCGGGACGACACGGGACTCATCGCCGCGATCGTCACGGGACTGGCCGTCACCAACATCCGCGGCTTCGACATGCCCGCCCGCCGCCCGTTCTTCGAGACGCTGGTCCAGCTGATCATCGGGCTGCTCTTCATCTCCATCTCGTCCACCGTCACCCCGGCGTCCGTGGTGCCCGTGCTCATTCCCGCGCTCGTCCTCATCGCGGTCCTCGTCCTGGTGGTCCGGCCGCTCGTGGTCCTTCTCGCCACCCACCGCGCGGGCCTGAGCGGCGGGGAACGGGCCTTCATCGGGTGGATGGCTCCGCGTGGCATCGTGGCGGCCTCCACGGCATCGGTCTTCGCCGCGTCCCTTGTCGACGAAGGGCTGAAGGGCGCTTCCAAGATCCTTCCGGTCACCTTCCTGGTGATCGTGGGAACGGTTCTGCTCTACGCGCTCACGGCGGCGCCCGTGGCCCGGCGGCTGGGGGTCGCCAGACCGGCACGTACGAGGCCCCTGCTGGTGGGAGGCGACCCGTGGGTGATCGGACTCGGTCTGGCGCTGAAGTCCGCGGGTCTCGATGTGCTCATGTGGGCGGGGCTCGACGAGCAGCGGGACCGGGTCAGGGGCGCCGGCCTGGAGCTCGCGAAGGGCGACATGCTGGCGACGGCCACCAACCCCAGGGCGCGGCTGGAGGGCGTCTCGGCCGTGTTCCTCTGCACCGACGACGACGACTTCAACGCGCTCGCCTCGGTGATGGTCCAGGACAGCGTCGAGGGCCCGGTCTACCGGGTGGGGCCCCCGCACGACAGCCACGGCGTCGTCGCCCCCTACACGGGCGGCGACATCCTGTTCGGCCGGGCCCTGGTCCGGCACCGGCTGGCGGCCCGGTACACGCAGGGTGAGCGCTTCGTGGTGATGCCCTTGGACCAGGCCCCGTCGGCGGGGTACGACCTGCTGTTCGTGGTACGGGCCGACGGCCGCCTCGACCCGGTCACCGAGGCCGAGACGGCCGTGCCGGGCCCGGGCGACATGGTCGTCCTGCTGGGCCCGGCACCCGCCGAGCGGACGGGCACGGTCAAGGCCGGGCTGTGAACCGGTCGCCGGAACGCCCGGAGGCCGGGCGCGATCGCTCCGGAGAGACGGCGGTTCAGAGATTGGACTCGGCAGAGCCCCGGGGCACCGCCGTCCCGTTCGCCCGGGCCCGGTTCAGCTCCCTGTCCAGGGTGAGGGCCGTGTCGATGAACGCGAGATGGGTGAAGGCCTGGGGGAAATTACCGAGCTGGCGTCCGGTCAGGTCGATCTCCTCCGAGTACAGACCCAGATGGTTGGCGTAGGTGAGCATCTTCTCCAGGACGAGCCTCGCCTCGTTCAGTCTGCCCGCACGTGCGAGTGCGTCGACATAGATGAACGTGCACAGGGAGAAGGTGCCTTCGGAGCCGCGCAGTCCGTCGGGGGACGCCTCGGGGTTGTAGCGGTAGACCAGACTGTCGTTCACCAGCCGCTCGTCCATGGCCTTCAGAGTGGAGGACCACATCGGATCGTCCGGGGTGATGAAGCCGACGGTGGACATCCGCAGCAGTGACGAGTCGAGCACCTGGCTGCCGTAGTGCTGGACGAACGACTGCCGTTCCGGGTCCCAGCCACGGGTCAGTACCTGCTCGTAGATCTTGTCGCGCTCAGTGCTCCAGCGGGCGAGCGTGGCAGGGCGGCCGCTCGCCGCGGCGAGCCGCAGCGCCCGGTCGAAGGCGACCCACGACATGACCCGGCCGTACGTGAAGTCCTGGCGCCCGCCCCGGGTCTCCCACAGCCCCTCCTCGGGCTGGTCCCAGTGGTCGCTGAGCCAGTCGACGAGCGTGCGCAGGGATGTCCAGCCGCGGTGGTCCAGCTGGATGCCCCGCTGGTGGGCGAAGAAGATGCTGTCCAGTGCCTCGCCGTAGATGTCGAGCTGAAGCTGATTGGCGGCGCCGTTGCCGATGCGCACGGGGCTGGAACCCGCATAGCCCTCCCAGTGGTCGAGGGTCTCCTCGACCAGGTCGGCGGAGCCGTCGACCCGGTACATGATGTTGAGCGGCCCCGAGTTGCCGTCGCAGCCCGCCTTCTCGTGGACCCGGTCGCGCAGCCAGCCGATGAACGCCACCGCCTCCTCGGTGAAGCCGAGCCCCAGCAGGGCGTAGATGGAGAAGGAGGCGTCGCGGATCCAGGTGAAGCGGTAGTCCCAGTTGCGCTCGCCGCCCAGCTGCTCGGGCAGCCCGGCGGTCGGTGCCGCCACCAGTGCGCCGCTCGGCGCGTACGTCATCAGCTTCAGTGTCACCGCCGAGCGCTCGACCGCCTCCCGCCAGCGGCCGGAGTAGCGGGACTGCCCCAGCCAGTTGCGCCAGAACTGCACGGTTCCGTCGAAGAGTTCCATGTACTCGGTGTGCGGGATGTGCCGCGGCGGGCCGTCGGCGAACGACTCCAGGACAACGCCCCGCTCCTGGCCGGCCTGCAGGGTCAGGGTGAAGTGCATGTCGTGGTCGCCCAGGTCCTGGGGGACCAGACGCACGTCCTCGGGCTCTCGGACGGCGTGGAGGGTCAGCTCCAGCTCGTCCGTGACGAACACCGCCCCCTGCTCGGTGTAGTGCAGCTCGTGCGGGGTGCGGCCGTAGTTGAACCGCGGAGCGATGTCCACCTGGAAGGTGAGGCTGCCGCGTACGCAGCGCAGCAGACGGACCAGACGGTGACGCCGCGTGGCCGTCGCCCCGGTCACCGGCATGAAGTCGATGACCTCGCCCGCACCCGCCTCGGTCATGAAGCGCGTGACCAGGACCGCGGTGTCGGGAAGGTACAACTGCTTGGTGGCGTAGGTCTTGTCCACCGGCGCGACCTTGAAGTGCCCGCCTTTCTCGCTGTCCAGCAGAGACCCGAAGATGCTCGGCGAGTCGAAGCGCGGCGAGCAGTACCAGTCGATCGTTCCTTGGGTGGTGACCAGTGCCGCGGTCTGCAGATCACCGATCAGTCCGTGGTCCTCGATGAGGGGGTAGTCGCCCATCCCGAGCCCCTTTCGCCTGGGTCCGCGGGCAGATGCCGCCCCATTAGCTTAGGCATTCGCGGCATTCAGGGCTTTTCGGGAAAATTCGTGCGCCGCGGAGAACGGGCCTACCGTGGAGACGACCCTGCACACCAGGTGAGAACCCGGGGGCGCACACGATGATGTCCTGGGCGACGGCCTTCCGGATGCGGCAGTACGCGAAAGCGAGCCTCTGGATCGTCCCGCTGTTCGGGATCATCCTCGGCACGCTCCTCGCGGATGCCGTGGTGTGGCTCGACGGCAGGGTGCGGATGCCCGCGGACTGGCAGTACTCCGCGTCGACCGCGAGCAGCGTTCTCAGTTCGATCGTCGGAGCGATGGTCGCTCTTCTCGGCTTCGTCGTGACCATCGGCGTCCTCGTCGTCCAGCAGGCCACAGGAACGCTGTCACCGCGGTACATGCGGCTCTGGTACCGGGACCGGCTGCAGAAGGCCGTGCTCGCCACCTTCGCCGGAACGTTTGCCTTCGCCTTCTCGCTGCTGCGCCGTATCGAGACGGACTTCGTGCCCGATCTCGGTGTCACGCTGGCGGGAGTGGCCGTCGCCGCGAGTCTGTTGCTCCTCCTGATCTATCTCAACCGTTTCATCCACAACCTCAGACCGGTGGCCATCGCCGACCTCGTGGGACGCGCGGGGGGGCGGCTGATCGAGCGTGGGGTGGCGCTGGCCGGCAGCGGGGCGATCCGCGCCGGGAGCCCGGTCACATCCCTGAGCGGCGTACCGCTGACCCTGGTCCGCACGGAGCAGGGCGGTGCGCTCCAGGGCGTCCATGCCGTGCGGCTGGCGGCCGTCGCCGAGCAGTACGACTGCGTCGTGGTGCTCGCCCACCGGGTGGGCGACGCCGTACCGCCCGGCGCCACGCTGCTCGAGGTCCACGGAGCGGCGCCGCCCGACCCACGGGCCCTGACCGGGCTCGTGGCGCTGGGTGTCGAGCGGACCATCGAGCAGGACCCCGCCTTCGCCCTGCGCATCCTCGTCGACGTCGCGATCAGGGCGCTCTCACCCGCCGTGAACGACCCCACGACCGCCGTACAGCTCCTCAACCACATCGAGGCCTTCCTGCACACCCTCGGCAAGGCCGAGCTCCACCGGCGCTACGCCCTCCACGACAGCCACGGCCGGCCCCGGCTCGTGGTGCCCGGCAGGTCCTGGGAGGACTTTCTGCAGCTGGCCGTGACAGAGATCCGCGAGTACGGCGCGACCTCCATCCAGATCTGCCGGCGGCTCCGGGCCTTGCTGGAGGGCCTGCTCGCCGCCCTGCCCGAGCCGCGCCTGCCTGCCGTGCGGGAGGAGCTGAAGCTCCTGGACCAGTCGGTGGCGCGCTCGTTCACCGACCCCGCCCGGCTGGCGATGGCCCTGACTCCCGACAGCCAGGGCATCGGAGGCGGGGCCGGCGACTTCCCCGTGTGAGCGTCGACGGCCATCGGGTCCGGGCGCCCTTCCTGCACGTCCCCGCCCTCGCACGGGCCGCCGCTGTGCCCGGATGGCACAATCGGGCACGGCGGGCGCCGTCCGCCTCCGCTGATCCGGATCGCCGACCGCCACCCGCAGGGACACCGTGAGCACGTACCGTGACTTCGCACACCGAGGCTCCGCCCGCGGCCCTGTCCTGCGGACCATCGGGACCCGAGAGCGGCGCTCCCACCTCACCGCGCCCCGTGTGCCGACCGTCGGCATCGACATCGGCGGTACGAAGGTGATGGCCGGCGTCGTCGACGCCGACGGGATCATCCTGGAGAAGGTCCGCACCGAGACCCCCGACAAGTCCAAGAGCCCCAAGGTCGTCGAGGACACCATCGTCGAACTGGTCCTGGACCTCTCCGACCGGCACGATGTGCACGCCGTCGGCATCGGCGCGGCCGGCTGGGTCGACGCGGATCGCTCCAAGGTGCTCTTCGCGCCCCACCTCGCCTGGCGGAACGAACCGCTGCGCGACTCGCTGCAGAACCGTCTCGCCGTCCCCGTCATGGTCGACAACGACGCGAACACCGCCGCCTGGGCCGAGTGGCGCTTCGGTGCGGGCCGCGGCGAGGACCATCTCGTCATGATCACGCTCGGGACCGGCATCGGCGGCGCGATCCTGGAGGGCGGGCAGGTCAAGCGGGGCAAGTACGGAGTCGCCGGGGAGTTCGGCCATATGCAGGTGGTGCCCGGCGGGCACCGCTGCCCCTGCGGCAACCGCGGCTGCTGGGAGCAGTACAGCTCCGGCAACGCCCTGGTCCGTGAGGCCCGTGAGCTGGCGGTCGCGGACTCCCCCGTCGCGTACAACATCATCGAGCGGGTCAAGGGCAACATTCCGGACATCACCGGCCCGCTGATCACCGAGCTGGCCCGCGAGGGCGACGCGATGTGCGTCGAGCTGCTCGAGGACATCGGCCAGTGGCTCGGTGTGGGCATCGCCAACCTCGCCGCGGCCCTCGACCCCTCCTGCTTCGTCATCGGCGGAGGTGTCAGCGCCGCCGACGATCTGCTGATCGGACCCGCCAGGGACGCCTTCCGCCGCCATCTGACCGGCCGCGGCTACCGGCCCGAGGCCCGTATCGCCAAGGCCCAGCTCGGGCCGGAGGCCGGTATGGTGGGCGCCGCCGACCTCGCGCGGCTGGTCGCCCGGCGCTTCCGGCGGGCCAACCGGCGCCGCCTCGAACGGCACGAGAGATTCGAGCGGGTTGCCCAGGCCCTCCGCAACTCGGGCGGCATCGGAAGTATCAGCAGCAACGGCAGTACCGGCAACGGCAGCAGCGGTAGCCACGGCGACACCGGAAACTCCGCCCGCACCAGCCCTCAGGAACCCTCCTCATGACCCTGCCCCGACAGACCACCCGCCCGGAAGGGACTCCCCGCACGGACGGGACCCCCCGGACCGCGGTGGCCGTCCGTCCGGACGAGGTCGTGCGTCCGCCGGAGGACCGGCGCCACATGATCCGGCGCCGCTGGCTGACGGCGATCGTCATCGTGCTGCTCATCGGCATCCCGGCCGGGTATCTGGTGATCTCCGCGGAGCAGAGCCGCGACAGCGGCCGGGACAAGGAGAGGGAGTCGTCGGCCAGCGGTCTGCGCGAGCACTGGCCGTCGAAGATGAAGCGCCGCGTCTTCGAGGTGCCCATCCCGGCGAAGTCGACCGAGGTCGCCTACTACGAGACCTCCAACTGGAAGTCCAGCCGCCTCTACGTCACCTTCCGGACCACCGCCGCCGGCCTGGACCTCTTCCTCGAGAAGGCAGGCACCAGCCGCTCCGCACTGAAGACGGGCGAGGTCACCATCGGCGAGCGTGACGCGTCCACCGCCGGATGGTCCTTCGGGGCCGAGCGCTCCTGGGCGGGCACCACGCACCGGCAGAAGGGCCCCAGGCCGACCCAGCACATCACGGTCGATCTGACCGATCCGTCCGCGCCCAAGGTGTTCGTCGTCTCCACGGCGACCCCCTGATTCCGGAGCCTCCTCGCGGGACGAGGGCCCCCTCACCCACGAACGCCTGTACCTCGGGAACGGAGACACCGGTTGCCTGGTGATCAACGAGGCCGCGAGGCGCGGCCCCGAACGGCGCGAGCGCATCGGCGGGGCGGGGCGAAGGGCCAGCGGCTCCACGACTGGGCCTTCGTCGCTGCACCGACGCCGATGGACCCGGACACCGCCGGGTCACGCCTACGGGAAGGCGAACCGGCACCGCCGTCTCGGATTCAGGTATCCATCGGTGGCAGACCGGGCAGCAGCTTCTCGATGGTGACGGGGAAGTCGCGCACGCGCACGCCGGTGGCGTTGAACACCGCGTTCACGACCGCCGCACCGGCGCCGCAGATGCCCACCTCACCGACGCCCTTCGCGCCCAGGACGTTGGCCTTGTCGTCGTATCCGTCAAGGACGACGGCGTCGACGTCGGGGATGTCGGCGTGGACAGGCACCAGGTACTGCGCGAGATCCCGGTTGACGAAGGCGCCGGATCGCGCGTCGACGACGGCCTCTTCCTCGAGGGCCGCGCCCGCCCCCCAGATCATGCCGCCAATCAGCTGCGAGCGGGCCGTCTTCGCATTGAGCACGGTGCCCACCGAGAACACGCCGAGCATCCGCCGCAGACGGATCTCGGCGGTGTCCGCGTCGACCCCCACTTCAGCGAAATGGGCCCCGTAGGTGTTGATCGAGTAGTCCGTGTAGTTCGGATCATCGACCATGAAGCGGATCCCGCCTTCCGCCTCCACACCGTCGGGATGGTTGCGTGCGACGATCTCGCTCAGCGCCTCGGACGCGCCACCGATCCCCACGTCGCCGTCGGAGAACACGGCGTCCGCCGGGTCCAGGCCGTGCAGCGGAGAGCGTGTGTCGCCGCGCGCCGCGACCAGCAGCTTCTCGCGCAGGGCCAGGCACGCCCGATGCACCGCGGTGCTCGAGCCGGCGGCGCCCCACGAGCCACCGGACCCCCAGCTGGTGGGAAGCTCGGAACGCCCGAGCTCGACCCGCACCCGATCGGGCGGCAGTCCGAGCCCCTCGGCCGCGACCTGGGTCAGGATGGTGTAAGTGCCGGTACCGATGTCGGTCATGTCCGTCTGGACGACGGCGGTGCCGTCCGCCCCCAACCGCACCCGCGCCGTTGTCGGCCCTTGGAAATGCCCGCGGATGGCGGCCGACATGCCGTAGCCGACCAACCACTGTCCGTCGCGCACACTCGCCGGGGTGGCGGGGCGGTGCTCCCAGCCGAACCGGCGCGCGCCTTCGCGCAGGCACTCGACCAGGTGCCGGTCGCTGTACGGCACGTCCCGCTCGGGATCGACGGTGGGCTCGTTGCGGATCCGCAGCTCGACCGGGTCCATCCCGAGCGCATGGGCCAGCTCGTCCATCGCCGACTCGACCGCCAGCATGCCCGGCGCTTCGCCCGGCGCGCGGACGTCTGTCCCGGGCGGCAGATCGAGCGGCGCCAGCCTGTGGCTGGTCAACCGGTGGGGCGCGGCGTAGAGACTGCGGGTCGTGGCGGCGGTCTGCTCGGCGTACTCCACGTTCGGGTTCGTGTGCATGGTGACGTCATGGGCGATCGCAGTCAGCCGTCCGTCCTGCCCCGCGCCCAGCCGAACCCGCTGGCTGGACGTGGGACGCATGCCGACGAGCTGGAAGATCTGCTGCCGGGTCATCGCGACCTTGACCGGTTGGCGCAGCGCGCGGGCGGCGAGCGCTGCCAGGATCGTCTCGGAGTGGATGCCCAGTTTGGAGCCGAATCCCCCGCCGACGAAGGGGGCGACGATGTGAACCCGCGCCGGGTCGATCCGAAGCGTGCCGGCGATCGAGGCCCGCGCCGCATCGACGATCTGGCAGCTGACGTAGACGACCAGGTCCTCGTCACGCGGTTCCACCAGACACGCGTGCGGCTCCATCGGCATCGAGAACTCGTACGGCGTCGTGTAGTACTGGTCGACCCTGACCTCCGCGCTGTCGAACCCGGCATCGAAATCGCCCACCGAGGTGTCGGTGGGGAGCCCGGCATTGACCACCTTGGGGATGTACACCTCGTCTTCCTGCTCGGCGAAGACGAAACGTCCCCGCCCGACGTCGTATTCGACTTCGACGAGATCGGCCGCCGCTCGGGCCTGCTCCAGGGTCGCGGCGACGACGAGTGCCACCGACTCGCCGTAATGGTGAATGTCGGGGCCTGTCAGCACCGGTTGGGCGCGCCAGTATTCGAACGGAACGGACTCGTCGCGAGGGCCTTGTTCCGGGGCATTGAGATGGGTCATCACCATGTGCACGCCGGGTGCGCGTTCGGCGTTCTCGGTGTCGATCCGGGTGATACGGCCTTTGCCGATCGTCGCGCCGACGATGAACCCGTAGAGCGGTTGGCCGGCCTCCCAGTGCTCGTAGGCGTAGGTGGCCCGGCCGGCGACCTTGGACGGGCCGTCAACGCGGTTCATGGCTTGTCCGATCATGCCGCCTCCTCAGCTCGCCCGGGCCACTTGCGCCAGCGTGCGGCACAGCGTGCGCTTGGCCAGCTCGATCTTGAAGTCGTTGTGTCCCTGGCCGACCGCGTCGCGCATCGCCGCCTCGGCGGCGGCGCGATAGGTGGCCATCGTGGCCGGACGGCCGGTCAACGCGGCCTCCGCCTCGACGGACCGCCACGGCTTGTGCGCCACTCCGCCGAACGCCACCCGCGCCTCACTGATCGTTCCCTGATCGGTCGAGGCCACAGCCGCCACGGAGACCAGCGCGAACTCGTACGACGCCCGGTCGCGCACCTTGCGGTATTTCTGCCGGCCCGGCGGAGGCGGGGGCAGGACGATGCTCGTGATCATCTCGGCGGGCCGCAGCACGGTCTCGATGTGCGGCGTATCGCCCGGCAGTCGGTGGAAGTCCGTGATGGCGACGCGGCGTACCGTCTGATCGGCGTCGAGCAGCTCGATCTCCGCTTCCAGCACGGCCAGCGCGACGGCCATGTCCGAGGGGTGGGTGGCGATGCAGGAGTCGCCGGCGCCGAGGATCGCGTGTATCCGGTTGAACCCGTCGATCGCCGAGCATCCGGATCCGGGACTCCGTTTGTTGCAGCCCGCGGCTGTGTCGTAGAAGTAGGGGCAGCGCGTACGCTGCAACAGGTTTCCACCGGTGGACGCCTTGTTGCGCAACTGGCCCGAGGCGCCGGCCACCAGCGCCTCCGACAGCACCGGAAAGCGGGTGCGCACCAGGGCATCGGCGGCCACGTCTGAGTTCGCCGCCTGGGCGCCGATACGCAGTCCGCCGTCCGGGAGTTCCTCGATGTCCCGCAACGGAAGCCGGCTGATGTCGACCAGATGGCTGGGCTTCTCGATGTCGAGCTTCATCAGGTCGAGCAGATTGGTGCCGCCGCTGATGAACTTCGCGCCGGTCCGGGACACGGCGGCGACGGCGGCCTGTACATCCGTCGCTCGCTCGTAGGTGAAGGACCTCATCCCGGGCCTCCCTCCGCGATGCCGCGGATGGCCGCGACGATGTTCGGATAGGCGGCGCACCGGCAGATGTTGCCGCTCATCCGCTCGCGGATCTCCTCATCGGTCAACGCGATCCGCGGCGAGGCCACGTCGGAGGTGGCGTGGCTGGGCCAACCCGCGTCCACCTCGGCGAGCATGCCGACAGCCGAACAGATCTGGCCGGGAGTGCAGTAGCCGCACTGGAAGCCGTCAGTCTCGACGAAGGCGCGTTGCATGGGGTGCAGGCCATCGGGACCGCCCAGGCCTTCGATCGTCACGATCTCGTCGTCCTCGTGCATGACGGCGAGCGTCAAACAGGAGTTGATGCGCCGGCCGTTGATCAGCACGGTGCAGGCGCCACACTGCCCGTGGTCGCACCCTTTCTTGGTTCCGCTCAGGCGCAGATGTTCGCGCAGCGCGTCGAGCAGCGAGGTCCGCGGATCCACCTCGAGCCGCCGCACTTGATCGTTGACGCTCAACCGTATCGCCGAGAGTCGGGCCGTCTCGCCCTGGCTCCGCCCGGCGGCGTCCGTGTCCGGATCGCTCATCGAAGCCCGCCTTCCTCGCTAGGTGCGGGTGTCACGCCGGACATGCGTCACCGCTGTCGGGCGCGCTTGCTCCCTGCGGACCGTCGCCACTGCCGGGCGCGCCCCGCCATTGTCAGGGTCTCGCAGATGCCTTCGAGCCGCGATTCAAGCTCTGCGCCATGTGGTGGCTGATCAGGCCGATGTTCGCAAGGGGGCCGGTGGCGTCGACCGACAGCATCGTGTTCTGCCGGGCCGCGGTCGTCAGACCGCTGTAGTCGAGGCACTCGATCATCTGCCGGTGCACACCGCCGCCACCTGTGAATTCGTTCCACGCCCTCGTCGCGGCGCGCATGACAGCGGTCGGCGCGGCGAACTTCTCGCCGCCCTCCTGGCTGATCGTCTCCCTACAGGCCTCGAGCAGCCCGCCGCTGCTCATCAGCACGGCGTACCGGACGCCCTCGACGCCGCCGGGCTGCTGCCGGGCCCTGGGAGGAGCCCGGCGCCAAGGCCTGCCGTCGGCCGGACCGCCACCATCGGCGAGCGCGACGCGTCCACCGCCGGACGGTCCTTCGGGGCCGAGCCCCTCTGGGCCGCCGGCACCACGCACCGGCAGAAGGGCCCCAGGCCGGCCCAGCACATCACGGTCGATCTGACCGATCCGTCCGCGACCCGAGGTGTCCGTCGTCTCCACGGCGACCCCCTGATTCCGGAGCGCATGCCTCCGCTCACTACTGTGGAGCGGGTGAGTGACACGCAGATGCCTACGCCCTCGAAGACCCTGCAGTACCGGATCGACGGTCCGGACGACGCTCCCGTCCTCGTCCTGGGGCCCTCGCTCGGCACCACCTGGCACATGTGGGACAGGCAGACACCGGAGCTGTCCCAGCAGTGGCGCGTCCTCCGCTTCGATCTGCCCGGCCACGGCGGCGCCCCCGCGCACCCCGCGAGCTCGGTGACCGAACTCGCCGACCGCCTCGTCACCACCCTCGACGGACTGGGCGTGCAGCGCTTCGGGTACGTCGGCTGCTCGATCGGCGGTGCGGTCGGCATCGACCTCGCGCTGCGGCTCCCGCACCGGGTCGCCTCGCTGGCGCTCGTCGCGGCCTCGCCCCGGTTCGGCACCGCCGACGAGTTCCGCCAGCGAGGCGTGATCGTCCGCACGAACGGAATGGACCCGATGGCCCGCACCGCTCCCGACGCCTGGTTCACGCCGGGCTTCGTGGCGGCGCAGCCCGCGATCGTCGAATGGGCCGTCCAGATGGTGCGGACCACCGACCCCGGCTGCTACATCGCCGCCTGCGAGGCGCTCGCCGCCTTCGACGTACGGGCCGACCTCGGGCGCGTCGGCATCCCCACTCTGGTCCTGGTCGGCTCCGAGGACCAGCTCACCGGACCCGCCGAGGCCCGCACCCTGGTCGCCGGCATCCCCGACGCCCGCCTCGCGCTGGTTCCCGGCGCGTCCCACCTCGCGCCCGTCGAGCAGCCCGCAGCGGTCACCGACCTGCTGGTACGCCACTTCTCGTCGGCCTGGCAGGACACACTGGCCGCGATCCCGGCGCCGCCGGTGTTCCCCTCGATCTCCGCCCCGGTCGCCCAGATCGCTCCGGCCCCGGAGCAGCCGCACGCCGTCGGGGCGGTGCGCCCCGACGCGTACGAGGCCGGGATGAAGGTCCGCCGCGAGGTGCTCGGGGACGCGCACGTGGACCGGGCCCTGGCCTCGGCGGACGACTTCACCGGTGACTTCCAGGAGCTGATCACCCGGTACGCCTGGGGCGAGGTCTGGAACCGCGACGGGCTGGACCGGCGGACCCGCAGCGCGGTCACGCTCACCGCGCTGATCGCGGGCGGGCACCTCGAGGAGCTGACGTTCCATACGCGGGCCGCGCTGCGGAACGGGCTGACTCCCGCCGAGATCCGCGAGGTCTTCATCCAGGCGGCGGTCTACTGCGGCGTGCCGGCCGCCAACTCGGCGTTCCGGGTCACCCAGGCGGTGATCCGCGAGGAGACGACCCCGCGGGAGTAGCCCTCGCCGCGTCGTGGCCGCCTGCGGAGGGCTTCGTCCCCGCCCTGCCCCTTCCCGGGCCCCTGCCCGAGGACGAGGCGTGCCGTCGCGCGCTGGAAGCCCTCACCGCGTGGGTGCAGATCTTCACGACCTGGAGCGGTGATCCACCGCACCCGGTGCCCTCAAGATGTGACCTGGCGGCAGCTGCCAGCCGGGGGCGAGTCCCCGGACCTGCCCACCGGGCGGCCCGCACCCCCGTGGGAGAGGACCCCGCCCCGCAGCGCCTCGCCGTGTCCGGGCCGCTAGGGTCGCAGGAGGGGCGTACGCGCGAGGGAGGCCACCGAGGTGAAACTCACAAAGAAGTCGCACGCCTGCATCCGGCTGGAGAAGGACGGCCGCACGCTCGTCATCGACCCCGGCGGTTTCAGCGAGGAGGACGCCGCACAGAGCGCGGACGCCGTTCTCGTCACGCACGAGCATCCCGACCACTTCGACGAGCAGCGCCTGCGCGTGGCCATGGACGCCGATCCGGGGGCCGAGATCTGGACCTTGCGGAGCGTCGCCGACCGGCTGTCGGCCGCCTTTCCCGGCCGCGTGCACACCGTCGGCAACGGGGACACCTTCACCGCCGCCGGCTTCGACGTCCAGGTGCACGGGGAACTGCACGCCGTGATACACCCCGATCTGCCGAGGATCACCAATGTCGGCTTCCTCGTGGACGGTTCGCTGTTCCACCCCGGCGACGCGCTGACCGTCCCCGAGCAGCCCGTGGAGACGCTGATGCTGCCGGTGATGGCTCCCTGGAACAAGATCTCCGAGGTCATCGAGTACGTACGCGAGGTCGGGCCGCGCCGTGCGATCGACATCCACGACGCCCTGCTGACCGAGCGCGCGCGCCCCATCTACGACACCCACCTGGGCAACCTCAGTGGTGCCGAGCACAGCAGGCTCGGCTCCGGGGAGTCGGCCGACGTCTGACGGGCGCGCGCCGCCGACCGTCGGACGGTACTGCCACACCTTGCTGTCACACCCCGCGGTTACGCTTGCGGCATGCGCATCGCCACGTTCAACGTCAATTCGATCACCGCCCGGCTGCCGCGCCTGCTCGCCTGGCTGGAGAGCAGCGGCACCGACGTGCTGTGCATCCAGGAGACCAAGTGCACCGCGGAGCAGTTCCCCAGCGAGGCCCTGAGGGAGCTCGGCTACGAGTCCGCGGTCAACGCCGACGGCCGGTGGAACGGCGTGGCGGTGGTCTCCAGGGTCGGGCTCGACGACGTCGCCATGGGGCTGCCCGGCGGCCCGGCGTACGGCGGCGTGCAGGAGCCGCGCGCACTGGGCGCCACCTGCGGCCCGGTCCGCGTCTGGTCGGTGTACGTGCCGAACGGGCGGGAGGTCGCCCACGAGCACTATGTGTACAAGCTGGCCTGGCTGGAGGCGCTGAAGGGCGCCGTCGCCGAGGACGCCGCGGGCGACCGGCCGTTCGCCGTGCTCGGTGACTACAACATCGCACCGACGGACGAAGATGTGTGGGATCCGTCGTTCTTCGAGGGTATGACCCATGTGACCGAGCCGGAGCGGGCCGCGCTGGAGCGGCTGCGCGAGGTCGGGCTCTCCGACGTGGTGCCCCGGCCGCTCAAGTACGACCACCCGTTCACCTACTGGGACTACCGCCAGCTGGGCTTCCCCAAGAACCGGGGTATGCGCATCGACCTGGTCTACGGCAACGAACCGTTCGCCAAGGCCGTCAAGGACAGCTATGTCGACCGTGAGGAGCGCAAGGGCAAGGGTGCCTCGGACCATGCCCCTGTCGTGGTCGATCTCGAGCTCTGAGGCGCCTCCTGCGCGCCGTGTGGTGCGCCCGTCCATGGGAATGCGAGGCTGAGGTATGAACATCCCTTTCTTGGACAACTGGCGCAAAAGGCATGGCGGTGAGCGGGGTGGGCAATCGCTGGCCTCCGCCGTCGGCGGCGACCCCGACGGTGTGGCCGAGCTCCTCGCCGAGTGCGAGCTGCTGCGGGTCCGGGCAGGGCAGCAAGGGCTGGAACTGGACGACACCCCCACGTCGTTGGAGGCGCTGGACCAGCTGCCGCCGCGCTGGCGGGAGGATCCGGAGGAACTGCCCTGGGTGGGCAACGACGCGGGGCTCTATCTCGGCACCGTGATCGTGCGGACCGTCCGGGGTGCCTCCTGGCATGTCTGGCCGGGTGGTCACCCGGTGGTGCGGCTCGCGTCGGGCCGCGAGATCAACGTGGTGGAGGCGGGGCTGGACTGGGCGGCGCACGGCTCGCCCGAGCTGTCCCAGGTGTACGCGGAGGCGGCCGAGGCCTGACGGTCCCGGCCACCCGCGAGATGGTAAATACGGCTTATGCCCTATTTATGCGTGTCGTCTGTGAAGTCCCTTGGCGGCCTGGATAGTTTGCGCTGACCCGACACCGCTGAGAAAATGGGGCAGGGCAGCGTATGGGCGTCGATCCGTTGATCGAGCTGCGTGACGTCAACAAGCACTACGGGCAGATGCACATCCTCCTGAACATCAATCGCAGGATCTGCGGTGGCGCGCGCGACCCCGGAGAGCTCGACTACGATGGGCCGTTCATCCCTGTGATGACGGCGGCCCCGCCGATCCGCACCGGGATGCGCAGTCCCTGACACCAAGGCCGTGGACGTCGCCCCGGCCGTACCTGTCCCGGCGGCAGCCGGAGATCACTTCTTGTGCAGCGGGACCGACACGTACGACGGGTCGGCCGTGGGCGAGGAGAAGGTCAGCTGTGCGCCGGACGGGTTGTGCTCGATGTAGAGCGGGTCGACGGTGTCGACCACCAGGGCCAGACGATGGCCGGCCGGTACGTCGTAGGCGGTGGAGAACAGCTCCAGGTCGACGGCGAACGGCCGGCCCGGAGTCCCGCCGTGGAACGTGTACGGGGCGTTGCTCACCAGCTTGCCGAGGCCGAGCGAGCCCACGTCGTACAGGTACGCGACAAGGGTGCCGCTCTCCTTCGTGCTGGTGACCGTGGTGTGCAGCTTCACCGTCCCGCGGATGTGCTGCTCGGTGCCGTACCGCTCGGACTGCCAGACCGCGGCGAACGGCCGCGGCAGCAGGGGAATCGAAGCGAGCGGGGGCACCTTCAGGAACTGGTCCAAGGTGCTCGAGAGCATCACGATGCCGCCGTTGGCGCCGGAGTCCACGTTCGCGCGGATCGTCTTCGTACCGCCGAGCGCCATCTTGCGGGCGTCCGCGCCGACCGACTTCCAGTCGGGGTACGTCTCGTAGCCGCCGGAGGAGCGGGACTTGATCCGGACGGGCTGCTCGCGGTCCACGCCGTTGTCGGCGCCCTTGAGGTGGTGGTCGAACCAGCGCCGGGCACTGGCCCAGGTGTCGTTGGGCAGCCCGAGCAGACCGGTGGCCTCGGCCGTGGCGTGGTCGCCGGGACGGAACTCCAGGCGCTTGGGCACGGTGAGCCGCTCGTAGAACTCCGCGTACTGGTTGGGCGGGAAGATGGTGTCGCCCCACGCGTTGCCGAGCATGACGGCAGCACCGTTCCGGTTGATGCGGTCGAGATGGGTGGCGGGGGAGCGCTTCTTCCCCCACGCGATCATCTCGTCCTCCTTGGCGAGGTTCGAGCCGAGGAAGTCCTTGGTGAACTGCTGGAGTTCGGGGCTCGGGCGCCCGGTGAGGTAGCCCGCGCCGACGAGCAGCGAGGCGGCCTGCACGTGCTGGGTGCGACCGCTGTAGATGGAGTCGGTGAGGTCGGCCCAGCCGCTGAGTGCAGCGACCGCTCTGATCCGCTCGTCGTGCGCGGCGGCGAGCAGACTGATCCCGGCGGCGTACGACATACCGGCCATGCCGACCTTGGAAGGGTCCGCAGGGGTGTTCGCGAGTGTCCAGTCGATGACCTTGGACGCGTCGGCGATGTCCGGTGGCCCCGCCACCTCGATGTGTCCGCCGGACTGCCAGAAGCCGCGCACGTTGTAACTGACCACCACATAGCCCGAGTCGGCGAGCTTCGTGGCCTGGGCGAGGTACTCGACCTGGGGCGTGGCCCAGCTGGTGGGCAGCACGATGACGGGGTACGTGCGCGACCCGCCGGCGTCCGCCGGGGTCACGACGTTGGCCTTGAGCACCGTGCCGCCGTCGCCTTGGATGTCGACGAACCGGATACCGGGCCGGCCGTCGGCCGCGGCCGGGGCAGCCGGGGCCAGCCCGAAGGCGGCACCGGCCAGGAGGGCGGCCGAGACGGTGCCGGTCGTGGTCGTGCGCAGGGCCTTGTGGGGGTGGGCCATCGGTCACTCCTGACTCGTGCCGGTCCGAAAGTGCCCCGACGGTAACCGGCCACGCTTACCTGAGGTAACCCGTCGGTAAGTTACGCAGGGGTAACGATTGTTGGACATCGTGTCAACGAGGGGTCGGGGGGCGTCACCGCAGGGCGCTCTTGGCCTGCCATTCGGCCCAGCTCGGATTCCACTCGCCGTAGCCGTTGTCGGGGGCGATCGTGCCCTTCGCGTCCGTACCCGTGATCTCGAAGGGATCGCCCGGCCGGACCGCGTCGTACACCGCCTTCGCGTCCGCGTCGCTCATCCCGATGCAGCCGGAACTGCGGTTCGCGCTACTTGCCGCCGCCGCCCGCCTTGGCGTCCGAGCCGGCGCCGCCAGGGGCTCCGGAGCAGCCGGTGAGCGCGACCGCGAGCGCTGCGAGGCCCGTGGTCACGGCGGCGCGGACGGTGGTGCGCGGGCGTATGCCGACGCGGCTGCGGCTGCGGCTCAACTCAAAACCCTCCGTGGCGCTCTGTTCCACCGATACAGAGTCAGGAGGAGGGGGCGAGGTTGCGTACATGCCGGGTATTTCCGTCGTTGGCGGATGTGACATGTCGGACAGTACGCCGGTTCTGTACCCTGGCGGATCCGTCGGCGGGAAGCCACCGTTGTCCCGTACGCATCCAGCCCGCGAACGGAGACGTCGTGACACCCTTCGTGCTTCCGCACACGCTGCTCGGCGACGGACCGCACCGCGTCATCGCCGTGCACGGCTGGTTCGCCGACCGCGGCGCCTACGCCCCCGTGCTCGCCGACCTGGACCTGGCCTCGTTCACCTACGCCTTCGTGGACCTGCGCGGCTACGGAGAGGCGATCGGCGCCCCAGGCGCGTACACCACCGGCGAGGGCGCCGCGGACGTGGTGGCGCTCGCCGGTCGGCTCGGCTGGGACCGCTTCTCGCTCATCGGCCACTCCATGGGCGGATCCGTCGTCCAGCGCGTGTCCGCGCTCGCACCCCACCGGGTGCGGCGGCTGGTCGGCATCTCACCCGTGCCGGCCGGCGGACTGCCGATGCCACCGGACCAGTGGGGGCTCTTCGCCGACGCCGCCGACAGTCCCGCCGACCGGCGCACCATCATCGACATCACCACCGGCTCGGTACGGCCCGCCGCCTGGCTGGACCGCATGGTGCAGCGCTCGCTGCGGCGCAGCGACCCCAAGGCCTTCCGTGCCTGGCTCGACTCCTGGGCGGTCGAGGACTTCCACAGCGACGTCGAGGGCTCGACCGTCCCGGCGCTCGCCGTCGTCGGCGCACTCGACCCCGCGCTGGGCGCCGAGCTGATGCGGGACACATGGCTGCGCTGGTACGCACGGGGCGAGCTCACCGAGCTGGCGGCCGCGGGGCACTACGCGATGGACGAGACACCGCTGCAACTGATCCGTACCGTCGAGGACTTCCTGCGGGCCGACGCATGAGCACAGCCACGGTCCCCGACGTGTTCGACCCGCGGATCTACGCAGACGGGCCGCCGCACGACGCCTTCCGCGAACTGCGCGACCGTCACCCGGTCGCCTGGCAGGACGAGTACGAGGTGCTGGGCTGGCCCGCCGGGCCAGGCTTCTGGGCGGTCACCCGCCACGCCGACGTCGTCCGCGTGCTCAAGGACGCGGAGAGCTTCTCGTCGTGGCTCGGAGCGACACAGATCCGCGACCCCGACCCGGCCGATCTGCCCTTCATCCGCCGCATGATGCTCAACCAGGACCCTTCCCCTCGCCACGCGGGGGAGGGCCCATCGGACCACGGCCGGCTGCGGCGACTGGTGAGCCGGGCCTTCACCCCCGGCCGTGTCGACCGCTTCACGGCCGCCGCGCGGGCCCGGGCACGGGAACTGCTCGGCGTCGCACGCGAGTCCGGCCCGGTCGTCGATCTCGTGGCCGCCGTCACCGACGACTACGCCCTGCTCAACCTCGCCGACCTGCTCGGCGTTCCGGAGAGCGACCGGGGACTGCTGTTCACGTGGACCGAACGCGTCATCGCGTACCAGGACCCCGACGAGCCGGCCGTGCTCGACGGCGACGGGAGACCGGTCAATCCGCGCTCGCCCGCGATGCTGCGCGAGATGTTCGACTACGCGCACGAGCTCGCGGCGTACAAACGGCGCCGTCCCGGCGACGACGTCATGACCTCGCTCGCCGCGCCCGGACTGTCCGACGCCGAGCTGGAGATGTTCTTCTTCCTGCTCACCGTCGCAGGGAACGACACGGTCCGCAGCGCCGCGCCGGGCGGGCTCCTGGCGCTCGCCGGGCACCCGGACGAGCAGCGGCGGCTGCGGGCGGGCGAGGTGGGCGTGGACACCGCCGTCGACGAGCTGCTGCGCTGGCATCCGCCGGTGCTGTCCTTCCGTCGCACCGCGGCCCGCGACGTGAGCCTCTGCGGCCGGACGCTACGCACCGGCGACAAGGTCGTCGTCTTCCACGCCTCCGCCAACTACGACGAACGCGTCTTCGCCGACCCGCACCGGCTCGACCTGTCCCGCTCGCCCAACCCGCATGTCTCCTTCGGGGACGGCCCGCACGTGTGCCTGGGCGCGCATTTCGCGCGCCTTCAACTGCGTGTGCTGCACGAGGAGGTGCGGGAGGCGCTGCCGCTCCTCACGGTCGCGGAGCCGCCCAGGCGGCTCGTGTCCAACTTCATCAACGGGATCAAGGCACTGCCGGTGGCGCTGTAGGTTCCGCCGCGGAGCGGACCGTCGCCCGGTCCAGGTGCGGAAGGTGGTGGCCGAGGCGCTCCTGCTTGGTCCGCAGATAGAAGATGTTCTCCTTGCGCGGCGCGGTCAGAAGCGGAACCTGCTCGGTGACTTTGAGGCCGTGCTGGAGCAGAGCATCGCGTTTGCGCGGGTTGTTCGACAGCAGTCGTACGGACCGCACCCCGAGGTCGTGGAGCATGTCCGCCGCCACCCGGTAGTCGCGGGCATCGGCAGGGAATCCGAGCGCGAGATTCGCGTCGACGGTGTCCAGCCCCTCCGCCTGGAGATGCATCGCCTGGAGCTTGGCCAGCAGGCCGATTCCCCGGCCCTCGTGCCCCTGGAGGTAGACGAGCACGCCGCGTCCTTCGCTCACGATGGCTCGCAACGCCGCCTCCAGCTGGTCCCCGCACTCGCAGTGCCGGGACCCGAAAACGTCCCCGGTCAGGCACTCCGAATGCACCCGGACCAGTACATCGTCCCCTTCGACGTCGCCGTGCACCAACGCGATTTGTTCGTCCCCGCGATGACGGTCCAGATATCCGACGGCGAGAAAGACACCGTAATCGGTGGACAACTCGACGGTCGCCCTGCGTTCGGCATCCGTGGAACGAACGTCGTCGTGATGCGGGACATCTTTGTCTGTCATGGCGGTATCCTGTCGGGTAGCCTCTGGCAGGGACATGATTAGCGTGAGAGAACTCGATCCACCCGTTTATCGAGGTGTTCGAGCAGTGCATCTCATGGCACGAGGAACGGGGCGAAGAAAGAAGGGTTCGGGGACATGAGCGGCCTGTACACGCGACCGCCGGAGTGGGGACTTCTGCCGCTGGACACGACGGAGGACGCGAGGACGGCGCGGGCGCAGCTCGCCGTGCTCCCCATCGGCAGCTTTGAGCAGCACGGCCCGTACCTCCCCCTGATGACCGACACGGTCATCGCCTGCGCCATCGCCAGGGAGGTCACCGCCGCGTATCCGGTCCTCCGGCTGCCTCCGCTGACCGTATCGTGCTCGCACGAGCACGCCGACTGGCCGGGAACCGTCAGCATTTCCGCCGTGACCCTCCATGCCGTCGTCCGGGACATCGCGGAATCGCTCCGCCGCTCCGGCGTCGCCAACCTGATTCTGGTCAACGGCCACGGCGGGAACTACGTCCTGCGCAACGTGGTCCAGGAGTCCGCCGGCAGCGGCACGCGCATGGCGCTTTTCCCGGGCCCGGACGACTGGAACGCGGCGAGGGACCGTGCCGGTGTGCGGACGCCGTCGCACAGCGATATGCATGCGGGTGAGGTGGAGACCTCCATCCTGTTGCACGAGCATCCGGAACTCGTCCGGCCCGGACATATGACCTCCGATTTCGTCGTCGACGACCGACGGCATTTGCTCACTCTCGGCATGCGGGCCTACACCGCGACCGGAGTCGTCGGCCGTCCGTCGTTGGCATCGGCCGAGAAGGGCAAGGAATTGCTGTCCGGCCTCGTCGATTCCTTTGCCGCATACTTCTCGCTCCTGGTCCCGGCGGAATCCGCGGATCCGGCTCCGCGGGGGACCTGTTGAACGGGCCCGCCGCAGCGCGGGGCGCCGGCACGCTCGACGCTGCGCGGGCGTGGGACCTGCTGCGCGGGCTGCGGACCGAAGCGGAAGCCGACGTTGCCGGGCTGCTCCGCGGCACCGACGGCCGGCGCCGCTGGCGGGACGCCTCGCCCGAGGCGCACGTGCTCGCCGACCGCTATCTCCCGCTGTGCCTGGCCGGCCCCCGGTTCACCTTCGCCCAACTGGGCCAGAGCCTCGACGGTTTCATCGCCACCCGGAAGGGCGACGCCGACTACGTCACCGGAGCGGAGGACCGTGAGCATCTGCACCGCCTGCGCGCACTCTCCGACGCGGTGGTCGTCGGTGCAGGTACCGTCGTCGCGGACGATCCCCGGCTGACGGTCCGTGCCTGCGCCGGAACCGACCCGGTGCGCGTCGTCCTCGACCCCAACCGCCGGGTGCCGCCGCGACGCCAGGTGTTCACCGACGGGGCCGCCCCGACCCTGTGGGTGGTGAGCGCCGACGGCGGGCGCGGGGGAGGCGCTACGGACGCCGCCGGCATGAACGGCGTCGACGTTCTGACCCTCCCCGACAGCGCCGCGTTCGCCCCCCGGCGCCTGGTGCACGAGCTCGGACGCCGCGGCCTGGGCCGTGTGATGGTCGAGGGCGGCGGCGTCACCGTGTCGCGCTTCCTCCACGACGGTGCGCTGCACCGGCTGTATCTCACCGTGGCACCGGTCCTGATCGGTGACGGCGTGCCAGGGCTCGGCTTCCCCGGACCCGACCTGATGCGGGACGCGCTCCGGCCGCCGATGCGCCGGGCCGCCCTCGGCGAGGACACCCTCTTCGAACTCGACCTGCACACGCCGGATTCCGGCGAACCAGTCGACGGCGAGCACCACGACGCCGGGCAGGCAGGCGGCGAACGCGAGCAGCCCGTACGCCACGGCGACGGTCAGCCCCTGGGCTGAGCCCAGGCCGGCGGCCCCGAACGCCCAGGCGGTGACTCCCTCCCGAGGGCCCCAGCCGCCGATGTTCACAGGTAGCGCCATGGCGAGCAGCGCGAGCACCATCAACGGCAGCAACTCGGTCGCCGGCGCCGTCGATCCCGCGGATCGGGCGGCGAGGAGCAACATGGCGAGGTGACCCGCGAGCACCGCGACCGACGCGATCAGCACGCCCGGCCAGCTGCCTCGGGCGAGCAGCCCGAGGCGCGCCTCGGCGAGCATGGTCCGGACCGCGCGGCGCCGCCGCGAGGTCGCCGGCCTCCCCCGGAGCGCGACCACAGCGACGACCGTCAGCCCGCACACCACGGCGAGTGCAGCGGCGGCCTCCGGCGTCGCGGCGAGCCGGACCGCCTCGGCCGGGGCGCGGGAGACGTGCGCGACGAGGAGCACGGCACCGGCCGTGACGAGGACGGCCTGCCCCGCGATCCGCTCCAGCAGGACCGCCCGGACGCCCCGGCCGACGTCACCGGCACTCCGCCCGTGCCGTACCGCCCGGTGGACGTCGCCGAGGACGCCGCCGGGCAGCGCCGCGTTCAGGAACACCGCGCGGTAGTAGTCCGCGACGGCCCGGCCGAGCGGCAGCCGGATGCTCAGACCACGGGCGACGAGCCACCAGCGCCACGCACTGAGCACGGTCGTGAACAGGCCGAGGCCGAGAGCGGCCAGCAGAGTGGGGCCGTCGATCCCGTGCAGCCCGTCCAGGAAGGCGCCGGTGCCCTGCCACCACAGCACCCCCGCGAGGATGCCCGCTCCGGCGAGAATGCCGAGGCGGGCCCGGACCGCCCGGACCGCCCGGGTCACGAGGTGACGTCCGTCCGCCGGGGCAGGGCGAGCACATCACTGTGATGCACCACCACCCGCAACTCGCCCGCTTCGCAGGCCGCCAGACGCCGCCGCAAGTAGGCGTCGGCGCGAGCCGCGAGCTCCGGCCGCTGTGTCCGCGCGGCGCCGACCCAGCCACGGAGCCACTCCGCGGTCAGGGCCGTCATCGGCGCCGCGTCGCGGGTGCCCGTGGACGCATCATCCGGGCAGGCGGCGTTCCGCGAAGCGGCACCGAGCCGCCACGGGCTGGTCTGTACCCGTACGGTCATGCCATGACGGGCGAAGGCCACGGATGCCGCGGCAACGGCGTCGGGCCCCAGCAGCCGGCGGCCTTGATCGCACCGGCGCTGGTGGGCGTTGAACGCATCGGTGATGTCGGCGTCCATCGGATCGGCCGGCGCGAGGTCGACCCGCCCCAGCACCGAAAGAGCCAGCAGCGCCGGGCAGCGGGCGCCCGAGCAGGCCGCGACCAGCCCGTCCAACTCGTCGCGGGTGAGCAGGTCCAGCAGGGCCGAGGCGGTCACCAGCGAGGTGCCGGCGAGAGCGTCCGCCGTCAGCCGGGCGATGTCGCTGCGTTCCGTCGTGACCGTGACCGGGCTGCCGTCCGCAGCCGTACGGGGCATGCTCTCGGCGGCCAGGTCGAGCAGATCGGGGTCATGGTCGTGCAGGATCCAGTGCTGCGGCCCCTCCAGCCGGGGGGCCAGCCAGCGTCCCATGGAGCCGGTGCCGCAGCCGAGGTCGCGGATCACCAGCGGTGCGTCCCGGCCCGGCCGGTTTCCCGGGCCGGCCGGGCGTGGCAGATGACGGCGCAGCGGTTCGAGGAGTTCGGGAGCCCGGGCCGCGGCGTCGGCGGCCTCCCGCAGCGCCAGCCACTCCGGTGGGTAGCGCGTGACATGGGTCGTGCTCATGCGGCCTCCAGAGTTTCCTGCCGGATCTGTTCCAGCGCCCTGGCCAGGTTCCGTGAGGTGGTCTCCCAGCCGGCCAGCGCGGTGCGCCGCCGGCGGGCGGCCGCCTTCGAGCGATGTCGTTCGCCGGGGCCGGCGAGCCAGCGACGCAGCGCTGCGGCGAGTGCAACCGGATCCTCGGGCGGGACGAGGAAGCCCGGCACACTGCCGTCGGGTGCCTGCCCCATCGCCTCCGGCGTTCCCCCGACGGCCGTCGCCAGTACGGGAACACCGCGCGCGAGCGCCTCGGTCACCACCATGCCGTAGGTCTCGGAGCGCGAGGGGAGCACCAGGAGGTCCGCAGTGGCGTAATGCGAGTTCAGCCCGGGGCCCGTCCGGGGGCCGACGAGGCGCACCCGGTCGCCGAGGCCGAGTTCCCCGATGAGCCCCCGGACCTGGTCGACGTAGCCGGGACTCTGGCCCAGTCCGCCGACGCACTCGCAGGTCCACGGCAGGTCGGCGACCGACGCCAGGGCCCGCACCAGCAGATGGTGCCCCTTGCGCGGGGTCACCGACGCGACGCACAGCAGGCGCGGGGGCCCACCGGCCGCCGGGCCGGTTCCGGCACCGGTCGCCAGGGGCGCGATATCGGCACCCGGCTCGGCGACATGGACGCGCTCGGCGGCGAGTTCGTGGTGGTCCACGAGTCGGCCGGCCGCCCAGTTGCTGGTCGCCACGACCGCCGCCGCGGCCCGTAGCGTCCTGCGCTCGGCTGCGTCCAGGGCCGCGGCCACGTCCGGGGCGAGGCCGGTCTCGTCGCCCAGCGGCAGGTGGACCAGTACGGCCAGGCGCAGCCGTTCGGCCTCCGGGACGACGACCTCCGGGACACCACAGGCGACGAGTCCGTCGAGGAGGACGAGGGAGCCGTCCGGCGCGGCACGGAGCGTCCGGGCGAGTTCCTCGCGCGCGTCGGCCCCGGGGCGTGGCCAGTCGCCCGCGACGGTGTGTTCGTGGACCTGCCAGCCGATCCGGGGCAGTTCCCGGCACACCCGGCGGTCGTAGGTGTTGCCGCCGCTCGGCGACGTCGGATCGTCGACGCCTGCGGGCATCACGACGCGGACCGAGCGCCCGGGCGCGGCGATGCCGGCCGCTTGGTTCGCCGCCTGGTTCACAGCGCCCGCTCGTAACTCGCCCATGCGATGTGCGACTCGTGCAGGGTGACCGTGATGCCGGACAGGCCCCGGGCACCCTCGCCCAGCGCTCCGGCATGCACCCGGTCGGCCAGGCGGTCGGTGATGACCTTGGCCAGGTACTCCGTCGAGGTGTTGATGCCGGCGAACGCGGATTCGTCGTCCAGATTGCGGTAGTTGAGTTCGCCCACGACGGCGTTCAGCTCACGGGTGGCCAGTCCGATGTCGACGACGATGTTGTCGGCATCCAGCTCGGGACGGCGGAAGGTGGCGTCCACGAGATAGGTGGCTCCGTGCAGACGCTGGGCGGGTCCGAAGACCTCGCCGTGGAAGCTGTGCGCGATCATCAGGTGCTCGCGGACGGTGACGCTGAACAAGTGCGGTGACCTCCCGGTCGACGGATCCGGCAGCCGACGGTGCTGCCCTGCCCTTCACTACGGCCGCAGTGTGCCGTGTGTTCACGGCCGGAGGTCAGAGGTGATCCGCGGCCGTGTCCGTGTCGTACCGGACGCGGTGGCACAACCCGGGAAGATCCCCTGCGGCGATCCTCGGCATCACCGACGGCAGCTCATCGAACGCGCACTCGCTGGTGATCAGTGCGTCGAAGGACGGGTCGGCGAGCAGGTCGAGAGAGAGCGCGAGCCGGTCGGCGAAGGTCCTGCGAGAGCGCCGGGCCTCGGCCACCCTGCCCACCTGACTGCCGCGCAGGACCAGTCGGCCGGAGTGGAACGCCTCCCCGAGCGGCAGGCTGATCCGCTGGTCGCCGTACCAGCTCAGCTCCAGGACCGTGCCCTCCGGCGCCAGCAGTTCCAGCGCGCGTGTGAGTCCCGCCTCGGTCGCGCTGGCGTGGACGGCGAGGTCGCAGTCCCCCAGGGCGTCCTCGGGGAGCGCGAAGTCGACGCCCAGCGCCTCGGCCACGGCTGCGCGGGCGGGATCGGAGTCGATCAGCTGGACCCGGACACCGGGGTACCGCGCGACGAGAGCGGCGACGGAGCAGCCGATCATGCCGGCCCCGACCACGGCGATCCGGTCGCCGACCATCGGCGCGGCGTCCCACAGCGCGTTCACCGCCGTCTCCACCGTGCCCGCCAGCACCGCCCGTCCGGCGGGGACGGTGTCCGGCACCGGGGTCACGGCGCTCGCCGGGACGACATAGCGGCTCTGGTGCGGGTAGAGACAGAAGACCGTGCGCCCGACGAGGTGCCGCGGACCCTCCTCGACCAGGCCGACGCTGAGATAGCCGTACTTCACGGGCCCCGGGAACTCGCCGTCCTGGAAGGGCGCCCGCATCGCGGAGTACTGGCTCTCCGGAACGCCCCCGCGAAAGACCAGGCTCTCCGTGCCCCGGCTCACCCCGGAACAGAGCGTGCGCACCACGACGTCGTCGGTGCCCGGTTCGGGCAGCGACACGTCCCGGATCTCGCCGCTGCCGGGGGACCGGAGCCAGAAGGCGCGAGCGCGGCTCTCCAACGACGTCCTCCCGCTGAACGCTGGTGTGGGGATTTACGTTCTGACAATCATGAGGCCGCGCACACGGTACGCGGCCGACATCGACCCTGTCACACGACCGGAGGTACGCGGTGGCCCTGAGCGGCACGAACAACAGGAGGCCGGCGCGCCCGGAGACGGTCGAGGGGGCGGGCGCGCAGACCCTCCTGCTGGTCCTGCTCGGCATCGCGACCGGATTCGGACCCGTCGGATGGGCGACGGGTCTGGCCTTCACGATCGGCACGTGGGTCGTACTCACGCGGGCCCTGCGCCGTGCGCAGGTCGGGCCCTTCGGTCCGGCCAACAGGGTCACCCTGGCCCGGACGACGCTCGTGGGGGGCGTGACGGCGCTGGTCGCCGAGTCCTTCGTGAGCCGGCCGCCGACCGTGCTCCTCACCGCGCTCATCACAGTGGCGCTGGTCCTCGACGCGGTCGACGGCCACGTCGCACGGCGCACCGGGACGGAGTCGTGCTTCGGGGCACGCTTCGACATGGAGGTCGACGCGTTCCTCATCCTGGTGCTGAGCGTCCATGTCGCCCTGTCGCTGGGCGCCTGGGTGCTGGTGATCGGAGCCATGCGCTATGCCTTCGTCGCGGCGGCCCGTGTGCTGCCGTGGCTACGGGGACCGCTCCCTCCGAGCATGGCCCGCAAGACGGTGGCAGCCCTGCAGGGGATCGTCCTCCTCGTGGCCGCGGCCGGGATCGTCCCGCGCCCGGCCGCGTATGTGGCCGTTCTCGCGGCGCTGGCGGCGCTCGTCTGGTCCTTCGGACGGGACATGCGGTGGCTGTGGGCCGTCAGGGTCCGTGAAGGCGCGACCGTGACCGAGGGTGCGACGCACGTCGGGGCGTGACGTACGGCAGGGTGTTGACGCACGTCAGGGTGTGATGTGGCCGGGCCACCGGGACGTCGAGGGCGGAGCTGCGCCGGGTCCCGGGCCGTAGGCGGTCAGGAAGCGGTCCCGGAAGGTGTCCATCCGCCAGACCGGGGCCCCGGGGCCGGGCTTCAGGCCCTCCTGCCAGCCCCATCCGGAGATCCGCTCCAGCGCCGCCCGGTCGCGGGCGACGACGGTGATCGGTACGTCCCGGCCGAATTCGCCGTCGGTCACCGTCGCAGCGGGCTGATGGTCACCGAGGAAGACGAGCACGGTGTCGTCGTCGCCGTACTTCTCCACGTAGTCGATCAGGCTGGCGAGCGAGTACGCGACGGCCCGGCCGTACTCGGCGCGCACCTGCGCCGGGTCCTTCCACACGTCCTCGGGGTCGTTTCCGCCCCTCTTGACGGAGTGGTAGACCGAGCCGTCTCCCATCTCGTCCCAGCCGAGCGTCCGGGGTATCGGTGCCCATGGGCTGTGGCTGGAGACGAGAACGATCTCCGCCATCAGGGGCCTGCGGTCCGGCTTGCCGTGCTCCAGGCGTTCGAAGGCGCCCAGGCTGTACTGGTCGGGTACGGGCGACCAGCTGAACTTCGGTCCCCGGTAGCCGAGATTCCGGGAGTCGTAGACGTGGTCGAGGCCGTAGAACTCCCCCTCGGGCCAGGACCGGGTGACGCCGGGCATGATGCCGACCGTCCGCCAGGCACCCGTGTCCCGGAAGGCGCCGGTGAGGGTCAGGCGGTCGCTCCAGGTGAGGCTGTCGTAGCGCTGCTGATTCTTGATCCACAGGCCGGACATGAAGGTGGAGTGCGCGAGCCAACTGCCGCCGCCCGACGTCGGCGAGGTGAGGAAGGCGCTCCGGGAGGAGAAACCGGCCGCGCGCAGCCGTCGGGATCCGTCCGCGAGTACCGTGCCGATGTGCGGCGCGATCCGGGGGTCCTGGACCGCGCTGCGGCCGTAGCTCTCTATGAAGACGAAGAGGACGTCCTTGCCCCGCAGCCCGGTCAGCAACTGGTCGGCCGGGGTGCCGCGGAAGGCGTCGACGGCGGCCGCCTCCGCGAACGCCTGCCTGTCCTTCAGGCCTGCACGCACCTGACGCACGTGCTCCTGGGCCAACTCGGCGGTGCCGCGGGAGGCGAGGGGTGCGGCGGCGATCTGCGTACCGAGCGAAGCGCAGATGATCCAGACGGTCCCGAGCAGCAGCGTGCCACGGGTCGCTGCCGCGCTGTGCCGGACGACGACGTGGCACAGCCGGACGACTGCCAGGGTCATGAGGACGAGCAGGGCGAGGACCAGGACCCCGCTCCCGATCGCGGCGACGATCGCCCCGGTCGGCCCCGCGGAGTCCCTGAGGAACGCCTCGGCGTCGTCGAGCAGTGTCCAGTCGAGCAGTGGGTCGAACGGGCGGTCGAGGACGGAGTGGAAGCCCATGTCGAGCAGCTTCAGGACGGTCAGCAGGCCCAGACCCGCCCCGGCGACCACGGCGGCCACCTGCCTCGGTTTCGGCTTCAGGACGAGCAGTACCGCCGTGCCGAAGACGGCCTCCACCGGGATGCGGGTGAACGCGGCGGGGACGAGGCGCGGGAGTTCGTCCGGCAGGAGGAGGGCGCCGTGCACGAGCAAGGCGGCCAGGACGGTGGTACACCGTGTCAGGGCCCGTGGGGCGCCCGGGGACTTCTTCGGCCGACCGCCGTGGCCGCCGCCGTCGCGGGCGCCTCTGCCGGGGGCCTCGCCGTCGTGGTCCGCTGCGGCCGTCAGGCCCGCCGTGTTCCGGTCCACGGCGCCGTCGTCCGGCAGCCGGGGCGGGGAGCCGTACCGCGGCGGGCTCTCCTCCGTGACGGTGCTGTCCCGGTCAGGCAGTTGAGAGTGCGTCCAGAGCGACACCCGAAGGTCCTTCCGTGCGGAGCCCGGTGATGGCACGGCGAACCTGGCCCGGGGCCGGGGCCGCGGATACCTGTACGGCGTGCGGGCGGCATCCGTTCAAGCAGGCGACGACCGGGTACGCCGGCGCCGGGCGTCGCACACCGCGCCGTTCTCCCGGCACCGCGCCCAGGGCGGCTAGCTCTTGGCCCGGTGCGAATTCCGGACAGCGGGCTGCGGTTCCTGCGCCGCCTTGGTGACGTCCGCGACGAGCTCGACGACATCGGGCCCGTACGCCTGCGTGTTGACGACCTTCAGCAGCAGGACGAACGAGTTGGTGCCGTGTTTGCGGGCGAGCTTCTCGTGGTGACGGGCCAGATAGCGGGTGGCGGCCTGATTGGTGATCGCCCGCTGGCCGCAGAAGAGGAAGACCGGCCGCGATCCCTCGCCCGCGGTGAGCCGGGCGAGGAGGACGTACTCGGTGGTGCCCGCCTCCAGGCGGTACCGCTCGGAGCCGATCTGGAACGCGCCCCGGTCCGGGCCCGGCTCCACATCCGTGTTGACCGTCACGCCGGGGAGGAGCGAGGCGAGATGCGCCGCCATGCGGCGGTTCGAGTACGGTCCGCCGACGCAGAACTCCGTACGCTCGCCGAAGCCCTGCTGGGCGACGTCGTGCTGGACGATCTGGGCGTGCGCCCCGCAGTCCTTGACCAGCGCGGAGAGTTCCAGGAGCGCGAACACGTCGAACCGGTGCACCGCGCCCTCGCTGCCCGCCTCACGGTTCACCACCAGAAGGCACTCGGAATTCCCCGGCAGACCGAAGAAGGCCTGCTTCCGGCGGAGCCTGCGGCGCCAGAGGTGATTACGGGCGAACCAGCCGAGCGAGGCGCTGATACCAGCGGCCACGACGCCGAGCACGATATTGCGCAGGTCTTCATTCATGGGCGCGCATGCTAGCGGTCCGGGCCGAACAGTGTTCGATGCGGTCCTGACGGGAAAGCTGAGGTGTAGTTACGCTGCGCGGACGCCTTTCGACTGGAGGTACGGATGCGTCGTGGTGCTGCCGGACGTCTTGTCACGATTCCCGCCCTCGCGCTGGCGGTGCTGTCGGCGGGAGGTGCGGCCGCGCCGGCGGGAGCACCGGCCCGGGTGCCGGTCAAGGAGCCGGTGGCCGTCGGCTACGGGGGAGCGGTCGCGAGCGTCGACGCGGACGCCTCGGCGGCGGGCATCGAGGTGCTGCGCGGCGGCGGCAACGCGGTGGACGCGGCGGTGGCGACCGCCGCGGCACTCGGGGTGACCGAGCCGTACTCCGCGGGCATCGGCGGAGGCGGCTTCCTGGTCTACTACGACGCGAAGTCCCGCACGGTCCGGACCATCGACGGCCGCGAGACCGCGCCCGGCTCGGCCGATGCGTCCCTGTTCCTCGAGAACGGCAAGCCCATCCCCTTCGACGAGGGCATGACCAGCGGCCTCGGCGTCGGCACGCCCGGCACACCGGCGACCTGGGACGCGGCGCTCGACGCGTGGGGGAGCCGGCCGCTGCGACAGCTGCTGAAGCCGGCCGAGCGGCTGGCGAAGGACGGATTCACCGTCGACGCGACGTTCCGCTCCCAGACCCAGGCGAACGAGGCGCGCTTCCGCGACTTCCCGGCGACGGCGGAGCTGTTCCTGCCGGGCGGGCGGCTGCCGGTGGTCGGGTCCGTGTTCAGGAACCCCGGTCTCGCGCGTACGTACGAGGAGCTCGGACGCCAGGGCACCAGAGCCCTGTACCGGGGCGCGATCGCGCGGGACATCGTGAACACCGTGCGGAAGCCGGCCCTGCGGGAGGGCGCGACACGGGTCGTGCGGCCCGGTGACCTGACGCTGCGCGACCTGGCGGGGTACGAGACGGAGCGCCGGCTTCCGACGAGGATGTCGTACCGGGGCCTGGACGTGTACGGCATGGGCCCGGCGTCCTCGGGCGGTACGAGCGTGGGCGAGGCGCTCAACATCCTGGAGCGGACGGATCTCTCGGGACTGGCGCAGGCGAAGTATCTGCATCGTTTCATCGAGGCGAGCCGGATCGCCTTCGCGGACCGCGGGCGGTGGGTCGGCGACCCGGCGTTCGAGGACGTGCCGGTGCGGGAGCTGCTGTCGCAGCGGTTCGCCGACTCGCGGGAGTGCCTGATCCGCGACGACGCCGTGCTGGCGAGCCCGCTCGCTCCGGGGGACCCGCGGAGCCCGGCGGCGTGCGCGAGCGGCGGGAGGGCCGCGCCGACGACGTACGAGGGCGAGAACACGACCCATCTGACGGTCGCGGACAGGTGGGGCAACGTCGTCGCGTACACGCTGACCATCGAGTCGACGGGCGGCAGCGGGATCACCGTCCCGGGGCGGGGCTTCATCCTCAACAACGAGCTGACCGACTTCTCCTTCGCCCCGGCCGATCCGGCGGTCCACGACCCGAACCTCCCCGGCCCGGGCAAGCGCCCCCGCTCCTCGATCTCCCCGACGATCGTCCTCGACGGCGGGCAGCGGCCGGTGCTGGCGCTCGGCTCGCCGGGCGGTGCGACGATCATCACCACGGTGCTGCAGACCCTGACGGGTGTCGTCGACCGCCGGCTGCCCCTGGTCGACGCGATCGCCGCGCCGCGCGCCAGCCAGCGCAACCAGCCGACGACCGAACTCGAACCCGCCCTGTGGAACAGCCCGCTGCGCGCCGAACTGGAGGCGCTGGGCCACGCCTTCCGGCAGAACCCGGAGATCGGCGCGGCGACGGGCATCCAGCGGCTGCCGGACGGGCGCTGGCTGGCAGCGGCGGAGAAGGTGCGGCGCGGCGGCGGCTCGGCGATGGTGGTGCGGCCGGCGGCGCCGTAGCCCGGCCGGCGGGGGCCTGCGGCGGGCCTGGCGCGTGCCGTGTCACCCTCGTGGGTCGCCCCGGTGGCGCGGGGCGGGGCCTGAGCTGCTTGCTGGTCAGGGGGAGAGAGCGAGCAGCCCATGGAGCCGAACAGGGAGCGACTGCGGACGCCGCGCGCCGCCGGACTGGCAGGGATCGTGTTCGCGGTGCTGTTGGCGGCCGCGATCGTGCTGATCCGGCTGGCGATTCCCGAGGGAGCGGCCGCGGCGGGGGACGACGTCCTCAGTCAGAACCGGCGCAGGGCGGTGCGCGCCGCGCTGGAGCTCGTGCCGTTCGCCGGGATCTTCTTCCTGTGGTTCATGGGCGCCCTGCGCGCACAGGTCGGGGAGCGGGAGGACAGGTTCGTCGCGACGGTGTTCCTGGGGAGCGGACTGATCTTCGTGGCCGCCATGTTCGGCGCCGCCGCGGCGGCGGGCAGCGTTCTGGACGACCATCAGCCGTCGGAGTTCGGCCGCACCTTCGCGTACACCCTGCTGACCACGTACGCGATGCGGATGGCCGCCGTCTTCATCTTCGCGACGACCACCATCGGGCACCGGCTCGGTGTGTTCCCGCGCCCGCTCGCCGTCGTCGGGTACGTCGCCGGTCTGGTGCTGCTGTTCGTGGGACCGGGGTTCCCCTGGTCCGAACTGGTCTTCCCGGTCTGGTCCGCGATCGTGGGCGTCCATCTGATCAGGCTCCGTCTCCGGTCCCGGCCCCAGCCCGCCGATGTGGTGTGACGTCCGTCCGACCACCCTCCCGGCCGCCACGACATGCGGCACGGTGCGCGCGATCGCATCCTGACACCGAGGAGTGACCAGGCACGGGAAGGGCTGATCCGTGGTGAGACTTGTCGTCGATCTCAACCGATGCCAGGGGTACGCCCAGTGCGCGTTCCTCGCACCGGACGTCTTCGAAATGCACGGCGAAGAGTCGTTGCTGTACAACCCCCGGGCCGATGAGGCGCACCGGGACGAGGTCGCCCAGGCCGTGGCCGCCTGCCCGGTCCAGGCCATCCTGATGGACCAGTCGGACGAGACCGTGCCCGAACGGGAGGCGTCCCATGCGCGGTGAGGGATTCCTCGACTGGCTCAAGCGTGAGGGCCGTATCGTCGTCGTGGGCGCATCCCTGGCCGGTCTCAGGGCCGCCGAGACCCTCAGGGAAGAGGGCTTCGCCGGGACACTCACCATGATCGGCGACGAGCCGTACGAGCCGTACGACCGGCCCCCGCTGTCCAAGGCGGTCCTGCTGGGCAAGGCCACACCGGACCGCACCGCGCTGCCCCGGAGCCGGGCCCTGGATGCGGACTGGCGGCTCGGGGTCCCCGCCTCCGGGCTCGACATGGGCGCCAAGCGGGTACGGCTGGCCGACGGCGACGAAGTGCCGTACGACCGGCTGCTGATCGCCACCGGCGTACGGGCCCGACCGTGGCCGAAGGAGGCCGAGGCCGAGCTCGACGGGGTCTTCGTCCTGCGCACCCGCGACGACGCCACCGCGCTGCACAAGCGCCTGTCGGCCGGCCCCCGCAGAGTCTTCGTCATCGGTGCCGGTTTCACCGGCTCGGAGATCGCCTCCGCCTGCCGCGAGCAGAGCGTCACCGTCACCGTCGCGGAACGGGGCGCAGCGCCCCTGGTGGGCGCGCTCGGCGGTGTCGTCGGCGAGGTCGCCGCACAGTTGCACCGCGAGAACGGTGTGGACCTGCGCACCGGCGTGATGGTGACCGGCCTCGAAGGCGACTCGGCGGGGCGGGTGCGCGCGGCCCACCTCTCCGACGGCTCCAGCGTCGAGACGGATGTCGTGGTCGTCTCGCTCGGCGCGACGCGCAACACCGAGTGGCTCGCCGGATCGGGCCTGGGCGCGGGTCCCCGGGGCATCGCCTGCGACGCCGGTTGCCGGGCCTTCGACATCCGGGGCATCGTCACCGACGACGTCTTCGTGGCCGGTGACGTGGCACGGTCGCCGCACCCACTGTTCGGGTACCAGTTCCTGTCCCTGGAGCACTGGGGCAATGCCGTCAGCCAGGCCGAGACCGCGGCGCACAACATGCTGTGCGAGAGCGTGGAACGCCGCCCCCACATGTGGGTCCCCGCCTTCTGGTCCTCCCAGTTCGGGGTGAACATCAAGTCGGTCGGTGTGCCGTCCATGGGCACCGAGATCCTCATCTCGCAGGGTTCGCTGGCCGAGCGCAGATTCGTCGGTGTGTACGGGTTCCAGGACCGCGTCATCGGCGCCGTCACCTTCGACCAGGCGCGGTGGCTGCCGTTCTACGAGCGGCTGATCGAGACCACGGCGCCGTTCCCGCCGCAGTTCCCGACCGTGGACCGCCGCCCCGAGGGGGTGCGGCCCATGCCGGCCGACTTCCCCGACCCGTCGGTGCCCACCCACGGACCGACCGTCACCCTCAGTGGCTATTCGCCGTCCGACCGGCGGATCACCTTCACCCCCGGCCGGCACTGACCCGCGCGCGACCCCACAAGGACTCGTCATGACGACCCAAGTCAGCCTCCTGCGGCAGATCATCGACTACTCCAGCCGCGCGAACCCCTATCCCCTGTACGCGGAGCTGCGCAAGACGCCGGTGCTCGACGAGGGGGACGGCGCGTACATCGTGAGTACCTACTGGGAGATCCTGAGTCTCCTGCACGATCCGCGGGTCAGCTCCGACGCCCGCAACCGGACTGTCGGGCCCGAACTGGAGCCGGAGGGGGAGGAGACGGGCCTGCCACCCAGCTTCATCCGGCTCGACCCCCCGGAGCACGACCGGCTGCGCCGCATGACGAACAGGTCCTTCGGCCCGCCCCACAACCCCCGCCGGGTGCACGAGATGCGCGGCGAACTCGGGGGGATCGTCTCCGGGCTCATCGACGGCATCGGGAACACGGACCGGATCGACCTGGTCGAGCAGTTCTCGTACCCGTTCCCGGTGACCGTGATCTGCCGGCTGCTCGGCGTGCCGCGCGAGGACGAGGCGCGCTTCCACACCTGGGCGGACACCCTTGCCGCCAGCCTCGACCCGACGCCGGGTGAGGACCCGACGGAGCGCAACCGGATCGCCCACGAGGCCAGGACCCAGCTCGGCATGTATCTGGCCGGGCTGATCGAGGAGCGCCGCAAGAACCCCGGGGACGACATGCTCTCCGAGCTGGCGGCCGCCAAGGGCCCGGACGGGTCGATGACGACGATGGAGCTGCTCAGCACCGCCGCCCTGCTGCTGATCGCCGGCCACGAGACCACGGTGAATCTGATCACCAACGGGATGCTGACGCTGCTGCGCAACCCGGACGTGCTCCAACGGCTGCGCGAGAACCCGAAGCTGGCGGTGCCCGTCGTGGAGGAGCTGCTGCGCTTCGAGCCGCCGGTGCAGCTGGTGCCGAACCGCACCACCGTCGCGGACATCGACGTCGGTGGCGTCACCATCCCGAAGGGCGCGTCCCTGTGGCTCGTCGTGGCCGCCGGCAACCGCGACCCGCAGCGCTTCGAGAACCCCGAGCGGTTCGACCCGGACCGCAAGGACATCGAGCACCTGGGTTTCGGCAGCGGCATCCACAGCTGCTTCGGTGCGCCGCTCGCCAGGCTGGAGGCGCAGCTCGCGCTGAGCGAGCTGGCCCGCAGGCTCGTGAACCCCCGGCTGCTGGAGGATCCGCCCGAGTACCGGCAGAACGCGGTCCTGCGCGGCCCCCGCCATCTGCCCATCGCCTGCGACGACATCCGGCCGTGAGCGGCCGGGCCTGAGCGGGAATGCCAATTACTATACCGGTCGCAGCGGTATTAGAATGACGGCATGGTTCGTACGCCCCTGACCCCCGAAGAGCGCGAACGCGGCGAGCGGCTCGGCCGGTTGCTCCGTGAGGCGCGCGGCTCGCGGAGCATGGTGGAGGTCGCGGCGACCGCCGGGCTCTCGGCCGAGACGCTCCGCAAGATCGAGACGGGCCGCGCCCCGACCCCGGCCTTCTTCACGGTGGCCGCGCTGGCCGGGGCGCTCGGTCTGTCCATGGACGACCTCGTGACGCGCTGCGCGTTCGTGCCCGTGTAGCGCCTCCGGGGAGCGGTGCTGAAGGGCCTTGCGCAGATGCGGGCGGCCGCGGTGAATACGGCTGCGGACCGTGCCGAGCTTGACGCCGAGCGTGGCCGCGATACCGCTCACGCCGAACCGCCTCCCCTGCCACGCCCGCCATCGTGCGCTGCTCGGTCCGCCCGACACCGCCTGCGCCTGGTCGCGTGCCCGTCCGGCCGGGATCGCATCGGGCCCGGGGTGCCTGCGACTTCGGTCGACACGCCGCGCGGAGTAGGGTCGCGCCGTGGATCTACAGGAGCTCGACCGCGCGAAGTACATCAGCCTCACCACCTTCCGCAAGGACGGGACGGGCGTCGCCACGCCCGTGTGGTTCGCCGTCGCGGGGGGTGAGTTGTACGTGTGGACCCGCACCGATTCGTGGAAGGTCAAGCGGCTGGGCAGGGACAGCCGCGTCACCGTGGCTCCGTGCGATGTGCGCGGGCGGGTCGCCGAGGGCGCGGAGCGGACGGAGGGGACGGCGAGGCTGCTGGACGAGGCGGACATGAAGGCGGTCCGCAAGGCGCTGCTGCGCAAGTACACCTGGCAGTTCTGGCTCGTCGACCGGCCCGCCGCCGTCGTACGGCTCGGCAAGCGCCCGCACACGGGCATCGCAGTGACGCTCCCGCTACGTTGAGCGATCCGCTCCGCCACCGAAAACTCCGCGTAGCCGTCCCGTAACACGGCTGAGGTCGAATGCCTGCGAACCGGAAGCGAAGGGGCGGGCGGAGATGGTGGTGCATCAACTCCCCGTGGAAGTAGGGGTTTTCGCGCGATACCTGAGAGAGCTGGCCGACCGGCTCGACCGGGGCGGCGGCTGGTACGCGGTCTTCTGGCAGCGCGACCCCGGCGGACTGGTCGCCTGCCTGCAGGGCGCGGAGATCCCGCCCTGGGACGTGGTGGAGTCGCTCCTCCAGGACCTCCCGGCCGACGGCGGCGAGACGGTACGCGCCCGGGCCCTGCACTCCGCCGCGGCTGCCGCGCACGACCGCATGTCCGGGGGTCCGGACGCCCTCCAGGAGCGCCTGGACCTGATGCGCCGCGAACAGGCCTACGCGACGGACCGCGGCCAGGAACTCCTGCGTCAACTGTCCGCCCTGCCCGAGCGCAGCCCCGAGTACCGGCGCCTCGCCCACGAACTGTCCTGGACGAACGACGACCACACCCGCGCAACTGCTCGCTGCACGGAGCTGTCCGCTCGCCTCGCGGCCCTGGGGGACTGGGCGTCGGGTCACCCCGACGGGGACGTCTGGACACCGCCTGCAGATCGCCGGCCGGGACCGGCCGGCGCCTCACCTGGCGCGAGACCGCCCAACCCCGGTCGGCAGGACCCTGCTTCGGTGCCCGAGGTGTCCCCCCAGGCGTTCTCCGAGGCGGCCTCCGAGGTGTCCCCCCAGGCGTTCTCCGAGGCGGCCTCCGAGGTGTCCCCCCAGGCGTTCTCCGAGGCAGCCCCCGACGCGGCCCCCGAGGCGCCGGCCCACGCCCCCGCGGAGTCCTCGCGGAGCACCCGGCGCAGCACGAAGCGGAGGCCCAGGGGTGCCCGGTACGCCTGGGGCGACGGGGGAGACGACGAGGCCGTCGCCGTACCCGAACTGCCCGTCGCCGACGTCAGGCCGCGCGGTGCGCGCTTCGGCGGGGCGGACACGGGCGCAGCGGCCGAGCCGGAAGCGGCGCAGGAGAGGCAGGGGGAGGAGGTCGCCCGCGCGCGGCGCGCGGCGGCCGAGACCGTCGTCGCCCTCGTACGGCTGCGCGGCGAGGGCCGCGGCGGCGAGGCGCACGCCCTGCTGTGCGAGGCCGCCGTTCGCCCCGCCGCCTGGCTACCGGTTCTGGCGGCGGAGCTGCACCGCGCGGGCCTCGGCGCCGACTGGGCCACGCTCCTCTGGGAGGCCGCGTCGCTGCCGCCGGGCCGGCTCGCCGCCGCCGCGGGGGCGCTCGCCGCGGCCGGGAGGGCCGAGGACTGCGGGCACCTGCTCCGCCAGGGCGTCGCCCGCCCGGCCGCCGAGATCGCCGACGCCGTGCTCGCCCTCGGCGAGGCCGGCGACCGCGCCGAGGCGGACGCGCTGCTCACCGCCTTCGTCCGGGTCCGCAGCCCGGAGGACTCCGCGCAGCTCGCGGCCCCCGACCCCCGCAGGCTCGTACCGCAACTGCTCGTCGCGGCCAGTGCCGTGTCCCCCGAGCGCGAGCGCGATGTGGTGCACGCCCTGCGCGTCGCCGGGATCGTCAGCGGTTGAAAAAGTACGGTATACGCTGTTTGTCGACCGCTCAGGTGTGAAACATGATCGACACTGCGGGTTGACGACGATGGTCTTGCCCCAGTGTGTGACGGGGCTTACGTTCTCCTCCTACGCACCGTGTCTACGTGCGTAGAGGCTCTCTGACGTCCTGTCGAAGGAGCAGCTCATGACCAACGTCGTACGCGCCGCACTCGTCCAGGCGACCTGGACCGGCGACACCGAATCCATGATCGCCAAGCATGAGGAGCACGCCCGCGAGGCGGCCCGGCAGGGTGCCAAGGTCATCGGATTCCAGGAGGTCTTCAACGCGCCGTACTTCTGCCAGGTGCAGGAGGCGGAGCACTACCGCTGGGCCGAGCCCGTCCCCGAGGGACCCACGGTCCTGCGCATGCGCGACCTCGCCCGCGAGACCGGCATGGTGATCGTCGTGCCCGTCTTCGAGGTCGAGGGCTCCGGCTTCTACTACAACACCGCCGCCGTCATCGACGCCGACGGCACCTTCCTCGGCAAGTACCGCAAGCACCACATCCCGCAGGTCAAGGGCTTCTGGGAGAAGTACTACTTCAAGCCGGGCAACGCAGGCTGGCCCGTCTTCGACACCGCCGTCGGCAAGGTCGGCGTATACATCTGCTACGACCGCCACTTCCCGGAGGGCTGGCGCCAGCTCGGCCTCAACGGCGCCCAGTTGGTGTACAACCCGTCCGCCACCTCGCGCGGACTCTCCTCCTACCTCTGGCAGTTGGAGCAGCCCGCGGCCGCCGTCGCCAACGAGTACTTCATCGCCGCCATCAACCGCGTCGGCCAGGAGGAGTACGGCGACAACGACTTCTACGGCACCAGCTACTTCGTCGACCCGCGCGGCCAGTTCGTCGGCGACGTCGCCAGCGACAAGGAGGAGGAACTGGTCGTCCGCGACCTCGACTTCGGCCTCATCGAGCAGGTCCGCCAGCAGTGGGCGTTCTACCGCGACCGCAGGCCCGACGCCTACGAAGGGCTGGTGCAGCCATGAGCGACCTGTACGACCGGCACCGGGCCGTCATCCCCGACTGGGTGGCCCTCTACTACCAGCAGCCCATCGAGATCAGCCACGGCGAGGGACGGCACGTCTGGGACGCGGCCGGCAACCGCTACCTCGACTTCTTCGGCGGCATCCTCACCACCATGACCGCCCACGCCCTCCCCGAGGTCACCAAGGCGGTGGGCGAACAGGCCGGGCGGATCATCCACTCCTCCACGCTCTACCTCAACCGCCCCATGGTCGAGCTCGCCGAGCGCATCGCCGCCCTCTCCGGAATCCCCGACGCCCGCGTCTTCTTCACGACCTCCGGCACCGAGGCCAACGACACGGCGCTGCTCCTGGCCACCGCGTACCGCAGGTCGGGACAGATCCTCGCGATGCGCAACAGCTACCACGGCCGCTCCTTCTCGGCCGTCTCCATCACCGGCAACCGCGCCTGGTCCCCGACCACCCTCTCCCCGCTGCAGACCCTCTACGTGCACGGCGGCGTCCGCACCCGCGGGCCGTACGCGGCGCTGTCGGACGCGCAGTTCACCGAGGCCTGCGTCGCCGACCTGGAGGACCTCCTCGGCCACACCCACGACGTCGCCGCGCTCATCGCCGAGCCCGTCCAGGGCGTCGGCGGCTTCACCTCCCCGCCCGACGGGCTGTACGCCGCGTTCCGCGAGGTCCTGGACCGGCACGGCATCCTGTGGATCTCCGACGAGGTGCAGACCGGCTGGGGCAGGACCGGCGACCACTTCTGGGGCTGGCAGGCGCACGCCGAGAACGGCCCGCCGGACATCCTCACGTTCGCCAAGGGCATCGGCAACGGCATGTCCGTCGGAGGCGTCGTCGCCCGCGCCGACGTCATGAACTGCATCGACGCCAACTCCATCTCCACCTTCGGCGGCTCGCCCGTGACCATGGCGGCGGGCCTGGCGAACCTCACGTACCTGCTCGAACACGACCTGCAGGGCAACGCGCGCCGGGTCGGCGGACTCCTCATCGAGCGGCTGCGCGCCATCGGCGCCGCCGTCCCGGCCGTCCGCGAGGTGCGCGGCCGCGGACTGATGATCGGCGTGGAGCTGGTGAAGCCGGGTACGGACGAGGCGTATCCGGAAGCCGCGTCCACCGTGCTCGAAGCGGCCCGCGAAGGCGGCCTGCTCATCGGCAAGGGAGGCGCGCACAACACCAGCGTGCTGCGGCTCGCACCGCCGCTGTCGCTCACCGTCGCGGAGGCAGAGGAAGGGGCCGCGATCCTCGAACGGGCCCTGCGCAGCGTCCAGTCATGAGGAGAAGCAGGGAACCATGAGCAACCGCACCCTGATCCGCGGCGGACTCGTCATCACCGCCGCCGACGAGACCCATGCCGACGTCCTCGTCGAGGACGGGCGCATCGCCGCCCTCGCGGCGCACGGCTCCACCGCGGCCGAGAGCTGGACCGCCGACCGCACCATCGACGCCACCGGGAAGTACGTCATCCCGGGCGGCGTCGACACCCACACCCACATGGAGCTGCCCTTCGGCGGCACCTTCGCCTCCGACACCTTCGAGACCGGCACCCGGGCCGCCGCCTGGGGCGGGACCACCACCATCGTGGACTTCGCGGTCCAGACGGTCGGCCACAGCCTGCGCGAGGGACTCGACGCCTGGTACGCGAAGGCCGACGGGAACTGCGCCGTCGACTACGGCTTCCACATGATCCTCTCCGACGTCAACGAGTCGTCGCTCAAGGAGATGGACCAGCTCGTCGAGGAGGGCGTGACCTCCTTCAAGCTCTTCATGGCCTACCCCGGCGTCTTCTACAGCGACGACGGACAGATCCTGCGGGCCATGCAGCGCGGCACCGCCAACGGCGGACTGATCATGATGCACGCCGAGAACGGCATCGCGATCGACGTCCTCGTCGAACAGGCCCTCGCGCGCGGCGAGACCGACCCCCGCTATCACGGCGAGGTCCGGAAGGTGCTGCTGGAGGCCGAGGCCACGCACCGCGCGATTCAGCTGGCCCGGGTCGCGGGGGCACCGCTGTACGTCGTCCACGTCTCGGCCGACGAGGCCGTCGCCGAGCTCGCCGCCGCCCGCGACAAGGGGCTCAACGTCTTCGGCGAGACCTGCCCGCAGTATCTGTTCCTGTCCACGGACAACCTTGCGGAGCCGGACTTCGGGGGCGCGAAGTACGTGTGCAGCACGCCGCTGAGGCCCAAGGAGCACCAGGCGGCGCTCTGGCGCGGGCTGCGCACCAACGACCTCCAGGTCGTCTCCACCGACCACTGCCCCTTCTGCTTCTCCGGCCAGAAGGAGCTCGGCCGGGGCGACTTCTCCAAGATCCCCAACGGCCTGCCGGGCGTCGAGAACCGCATGGACCTGCTCCACCAGGCGGTGCTCGACGGGCACATCAGCAGGCGCCGGTGGATCGAGATCGCCTGCGCGACCCCTGCCCGGATGTTCGGGCTCTATCCGAAGAAGGGCACGATCGCACCGGGCGCCGACGCCGATGTCGTGATCTACGACCCGGGCGCCGAACAGGTCCTGTCGGCCGAGACCCACCACATGAACGTCGACTACTCGGCGTACGAGGGGAAGCGGATCACCGGCCGGGTGGAGACCGTCCTCTCACGCGGCGAAACCGTCATCGACCAGCGGGAGTTCACCGGTCGCGCCGGCCACGGCGTGTACACCCCCCGCTCCACCTGTCAGTACCTGAACTAGGAGGTCCCGGTGGACTTCGGACTCGTCCTGCAGACCGATCCGCCCGCCTCGGCGGTCGTCGGCCTGATGCGGCGCGCGGAACGCAACGGCTTCCGGTACGGCTGGACGTTCGACTCGGCGGTGCTCTGGCAGGAGCCGTTCGTCATCTACAGCCAGATCCTGGAACACACCCGGAAGATGCACGTCGGCCCGATGGTCACCAACCCCGGGACCCGGACGTGGGAGGTGACCGCATCGACCTTCGCCACGCTCAACGAGATGTTCGGCAACCGGACGGTGTGCGGCATCGGGCGCGGCGACTCCGCGATGCGCGTCGCCGGCCGCAGGCCCAACACCCTGGCGCGCCTCGGCGAGGCGATCCCCGCCATCCGTGACCTCGCGGAGGGCCGGGAGGCGGTCATTGACGGGCAGACGGTCCGCATCCCGTGGGTGCGGAACGGAAAGCTGCCCGTGTGGATGGCCGCCTACGGCCCGAAGGCCCTGGCACTCGCCGGGCAGAAGGCCGACGGGTTCATCCTGCAGCTCGCCGACCTCTACCTCACCGAGTGGATGGTCAAGGCGGTGCGCGATGCCGCGGCTCAGGCCGGCCGCGACCCGGACTCGATCACGATCTGCGTCGCGGCGCCCGCGTACGTCGGCGACGATCTGGCGCACGCGCGGGATCAGTGCCGCTGGTTCGGCGGGATGGTCGGCAACCATGTCGCCGACCTCGTCGCGCGGTACGGCGAGCACTCGGACATGGTGCCCGAGGCGCTCACGGCGTACATCAAGGAACGGCACGCCTACGACTACGGCCACCACGGGCGCGCGGGCAACCCGTCGACGGACTTCGTGCCCGACGAGATCGTGGACCACTTCTGCCTGCTCGGGCCCGTGTCCGCGCACATCGAGAAGCTGACGGCGCTGCGGGACCTGGGCGTCGATCAGTTCGCGGTGTACGCGATGCACGACGCCCGGGAGGCCGTGATCGACGCGTACGGCGAGCACGTCATCCCCGCGCTGGGCTGACCCGGGGGCCCCGCCCCGGACCCCTGCGCCCGAGGCGGGGGCTCGTCCCTCCCCGACCCCTGCGTCCCACGCCCTGTGGGCGTGGGGACCCGATTCCCGAACTGGGGGCGGGCCCCAGGACCCCGTTGCGGGCCCTGCCCCCCTGGACCCGCTTCCCCTGCGCCATTCGGGCATGGGGGAACGCCCCGCCGCCATCGTCGGCGGGGCGTGACATCGGAGCTTCCCCCGGGCCCCTGCCCCATTCGGCAGAGGGGCTCCTTCGGAGCCCGTCCGCGTGCGAGGCCGGACACCGGGCCCAGCGCCCGGTACCGGCACGTCCGTGGGCCAGGGACGGAGCCCCCGTTCGGGAAGTGGGGGTCCCCCACGCCCGCAGGGCGTAGGGGGAGGGCAAGGAGAAGGCCCGCCGCAGGCGACGCCCACACCACTCATCGAAAGGCCGCTCATGACCGGTACCGCCGCCATACCGCCGACCCCCACCCCCGATCCCACCGCCCCCCTCGACGGCCGCGTCGAGCTCGCACCCGGTGCCGTCCCCACCGGCGGCCGGTTCGTCAACGCCGACCTGCTGCCCGTCCCCGTCGCCCGTCGGCACTGGACGACGTACAACTTCGCCGCGCTCTGGGTGGGCATGGCCCACAACATCCCGTCCTGGCTGCTCGCCTCCGGGCTCGTCACGCTGGGCATGGACTGGAAGCAGGCCGTCTTCACGATCGCCCTCGCCAATGTGATCGTGCTGCTTCCGATGCTGCTCACGGGGCATGCCGGGCCCAAGTACGGCATCCCCTTCCCGGTGCTCGCCCGCGCCTCCTTCGGGCTGCGCGGCGCCAACCTCCCGGCGCTCATCAGGGCCGGCGTCGCCTGCGCCTGGTTCGGCATCCAGACCTGGATCGGCGGGCAGGGGATCTTCGTCCTGCTCGGCACGATCTTCGGCGGCTGGGCGGACGTGGCGGAGGTGGGCGGCCAGCCATGGACGCTCTGGCTCTGCTTCGTGGTCTTCTGGGTGCTCGAACTGGCCATCATCTACCGGGGGATGGAGACCCTGCGCCGCTTCGAGAACTGGGCGGCGCCCTTCGTCATCGTCGGCGCGCTGGTGCTGCTCGTGTGGATCGCGATCAAGGCGGGCGGCTTCGGCCCGCTGCTCGACCAGCCGTCCAAGCTGGGCTGGGGAGCCGACTTCTGGCCGGTCTTCTTCCCCTCCCTCATGGGCATGATCGCCTTCTGGTCCACGCTCTCGCTGAACATCCCCGACTTCACCCGATTCGGCGCCGGGCAGCGCGCCCAGGTCTGGGGCCAGACGCTCGGGCTGCCGACGACCATGACGCTCTTCGCGCTGCTGTCCGTGTTCGTCACCTCGGGATCCCAGGCGGTGTACGGGGCGCCGATCTGGGACCCGGTCCAGCTCGCCGCCAAGACCGACAACGTCTTCGGGCTGCTGTTCGCCCTGGTGACCGTGCTGATCGCGACGATCTCGGTGAACATCGCGGCGAACGTCGTCTCGCCCGCGTACGACCTCGCGAACCTCGCCCCGCGGCTCATCAACTTCCGTACGGGCGCGCTGATCACGGGAGTCGTCGGCGTCCTCATAATGCCGTGGAAGCTGACCGAGACCCCCGAGCTCTACATCTTCACGTGGCTGGGTCTGGTCGGCGGCCTCCTCGGCACGGTAGCGGGCATCCTCATCGCCGACTACTGGATCGTCCGCCGCACCCGCCTGGAGCTGGCGGAGCTCTACCAGCCGGGCGGCCGCTACTGGTACTCGTCCGGCTGGAACTGGCGGGCCGTGGCCGCCTTCGCGGTCGGCGGGGTGCTGGCCGTGGGCGGCTCCCACTCCCAGCCGGGCAAGGGGCCGTTCCCCGAGGACGGCCTGATCCCCTTCCTGAAGCCGCTCGCGGACTACGGCTGGGCGGTGGGGCTCGCGGCCGCGCTGCTGCTGTACACGCTGCTGATGAGGACGAGGAAGGACGCACAGCCCGACGCCGGCTGACCGTGCGACACCGACAGGTCCGCTCCCCCGATGGCCCGGGGGAGCGGACCTGTCGGCCTTCCGCCCTGTGTGACGGACGGTCCCGTCCGGCTCGCGGATCAGGTCGCCACGATCCTCGCGGAGGAGATCGAGTCCGGGCGGCTGGCCGCGGGCGACAAGCTGCCGACCGAGGTCGCGCTGGTCAAGCAGCTGGGCGTCAGCCGCACCGTGGTGCGCGAGGCCGTGTCGCGGCTCCGCAACGCGGGCCTGGTCGAACCGCGCCAGGGTCTCGGCGTGTTCGTCATGCCCCGGCGCACACGGCCGCTCGACCTCGAGGCCGACACCGGCGGCACCACCGACACCAAGTCCAAGGTCCTGCAGATCGTGGAGGTTCGCCGCGCCATGGAGGGCGAGGCCGCCGGCCTCGCCGCCGCCCGCGCCACGCAGGACGGCCTCGCCCGGATGCGCCAGGCCCTGGACGCGATCGACGCATCGGTCGCGTCCGGCGGTGACGGCGTGGACGAGGACCTCGCCTTCCACCGGTCCATCACCGAGTCGACCGGCAACGAGGTGATGGTCTCGACGGTGCGGTACCTGGGCGAGGTGCTGCGCAGCGGCATCCGCGTGACGCGCGCGAACGAGGCGCGACGGGGCGACTTCATCGAGGCGGTCCGGCAGGAGCACCACGCCATCCTGGCCGCCATCGAGGCAGGCGACGCCGAGGCGGCACGCACCGCCGCGCGTCTCCATCTGAAGCACGCCGCCTCTCGGCTCCAGGACGCGGACGAGGGGTTCTGGACCGAGGCCGAGGACCTCGACGTGGATCTCGAAGCCGCTCCCTGACGCGCCGACCCCATAGTCGGCGGCGTCCTCGCCGCGCCGTGGACGCTCGTGCCCTGGAAACTGCGGTGGACGCCGCCGATGCCGCCCGAGCGCAGTGCCGTCACCGCCCGCCGAACACCGGCCCGAGCGCCCGGACCAGCCGTTCCCGCAGCCGGCCCCGGTCGCCCGCGCAGGACGCGCCGTCGACCCGCCGGCCCCGGACCGCGCCGGGCCGAAGTCCGCCGGGTGCTCGCCGAGCACCCGGCGCAGCAGGCGCGGGGTGAGACGGCTCCCGGGGCACTCGGCGAGCAGGGCTGCGTCCGCGAAGCCGGCCTCGCCCAGCTGCCGGGCCGTGCGGCCGGCCGGCTGATCGCCGAGCCCGCCGCTGCCCGTGCGGGTGAGCATCGGCCGGTCGGGCGCCGCGCCCCGGTCGAGGACGCTGCGGGTCAGCTTCGGACGTGGTCGGCGGCCCATGCGCCGAGCCGCTCGTCCTCGGCCGGTGTCCGGGGCGGACGCACGGTCGGATGCGTCTCGAAGGTCCCCGGCGAATTCCCGTCCTGCGAACAGGCGGCCGACCGTGGCAAGGGCCACCGACAGTCCCACGGGCCTCCCCGGGACGGCGAGGGCGACCGGGTTCAGCGGCTGTCGCGCTGGGCGTCCACGATGCTGCGGATCGTACGGTCGGCCCCGCTCGCGCGGCGCTGGACGCGCTCGGAGAACCCGGGGAACTGCCCGCCGATCGCGGTGAGGACCTTCATCTCGGCGGGGGCGATGTTGACCTCGGCCCGGTCGCGCTCGATGGCGCGGACGACGCCTGCGACGACCTGGCGGGGCGAGACCGTGCGCAGACCGGCCGGGGCCTCGGCGCCCGTCGCCGCGAACATGCCCGCGTCGCGCACGAAGCCGGGCTGGACGACGGAGACCCCGACGCCGTGCTCGTGGAGGTCCTGCCGCAGCGCGAGCGCGAAGCCCCGCAGACCGAACTTGGTGGCGTTGTACAGGGCGGAGTACTTGGTCGCCGTCTTGCCGGAGATCGAGCCGACGAAAGCCAGATGGCCGCGGCGCGCCTCGACCATGGCGGGGGCGAGCAGGCGGGCCAGGACCGCGGGGGCACGGAGGTTGACCGCCAGGGCACGGTCGATCTGGTCCGGGGTGTAGTCGAGGAGCTCCCCGCTGGAGGGCAGGGCGGCGTTCGCGACGAGGATCTCGGTGCCGGCCGCCTCGTGGGCGAGCCGCTCGACGTCGTCGGGGTCGGCCAGGTCGGCGACGATGCCACGTGCGTCGTAGCGCGCCACGAGGGGTTCGAGGGCCTCGGCGCGTCGCCCGGTGAGGATCAACTTTGCGCCGCGCGCAGCGAGTTCGGCGGCCAGGGCCGCACCGATACCTCCGGTGACACCGGTGAGCAGAACGGTTGATCCGGTGATGCGCATCTGGTTACCCTCCAGTTCTGTTCGTTCGAACGAACAATAAGGAGCGCAGGGTGGACATGTCCACAGCAGATTTCTCGGGACTCGTGGAGCAGGCAGGGAAGTTGAGGGAGGGCCAGGTCGGCGCGCGCGAGCTCGTCGCCGCGTCGCTCGCGCGGATCGAGTCGAGCCGCACGGTGCTCAACGCCTTCCGGCACGTACGCGCCGAGGCCGCGCTCGCCGAGGCCGAGGACGCCGACCGGCGCCTTGCCGCGGGTGAGCGACTGCCCCTGCTCGGCGTCCCCCTCGCCGTCAAGGACGACACCGATGTGGCCGGGCTGCCCACGCTGTTCGGCTGCCGCGGCGAGCTCGCCCCGGCGCCCGCCGACGGCGAGGTCGTACGCCGGCTGCGCGCGGCCGGAGCCGTCATCGTCGGCAAGACCAACGCCTGCGAGCTGGGCCAGTGGCCGTTCACCGAGGGACCCGCCTTCGGAGCCACCCGCAACCCCTGGTCGCCCGGACACACACCGGGCGGCTCGTCCGGCGGCTCGGCGGCCGCCGTCGCCGCCGGGCTCGTGCCCGCCGCGCTCGGCTCCGACGGAGCAGGCTCCATCCGGATCCCCGCCGCCTGGACCCACCTCGTCGGCATCAAGCCCCAGCGCGGCCGGGTCTCGCTCCACCCGCACACCGACGCCTTCCACGGCCTCGCCGTCAACGGCCCCCTCGCCCGCACCGTCGCCGACGCCGCCCTCCTCCTCGACGTCGTCCAGGGAGCGCATCCGGAGGACCTCCACCGGCCCGACGCCATCGACGCCTCCGCCGCCGCCCGTCGCGATCCCGGCCGGCTGCGCATCGCCCTCGCCTGGCGGCCCCCGCTCACCCTCACCGGAGCCAGGCCCCACCCGGACGTACGCCGCGCCGTGACCGAGCTCGCCGAGGCACTCGCCCGCCTCGGCCACCACGTCGAGGAGGCCAGGCCGCGTTACGGCCTCATCGGCCTCGGCTTCGTCCCCCGCGGCACGGCAGGCGTCGCCGAGATCGCCGCCCTGCACCCCGAGCCCACACTGCTCGACCCGCGTACGCGCACCGCCATGCGCAACGGCCGCCTCCTCGGCGGCCGGATCGTGCGTGCCGCCCGCGCCCGCGAGGCCCGCCAGCACCTGCGCATCGGCGCCATCTTCGACACGTACGACGTCGTCCTCACCCCGACCACCGCCGCGCCCCCGCCCGCCATCGGCACCTTCGACGGACTCAGCACCTGGCGCACCAACGCCACGATGGCCGCCGCCTGTCCGTACGCCTGGCCCTGGAACGTCCTCGGCTGGCCCGGCGTCAGCGTGCCCGCCGGGTTCACCGCCGACGGACTGCCCGTCGGCGCACAGCTCCTCGGCCCCGCGGGCGGTGAGGAGCGGCTGATCTCCCTGGCAGCGCAGCTCGAGGCCGACCGCCGCTGGTACGAGAAGTGCCCCGACCCCCTGATCACCTGGAGCGCGCCGGTGGAACAATGACGCGCATGTCCAGCGAGCCCGCCGCGCCCGTCATATCCCCGCCCGTCACCTCCACGCCCCCGACCCGGCAGCGCATCATCGGTGCCGTCCTGCGCATCATCGGCCGGGACGGCATCGCCGCGGTCACCAACCGGCGGATCGCCAAAGAGGCCGGGGTCTCGCTCGGTTCGGTCACCTACCACTTCACCAGCCAGCACGAGCTGCTGCGGGAATCGCTGCTCCACTTCGTCCGCGAGGAGACCCGGCGGCTGACCGAACTCGCCGACGCGGGCCGCGCCGAGGGCGTCGACATCGACGGCGCGGCCGCCCTCGCGGCCCAGGTCGCGGACGGAACCACCTTCGACAGCGAACACATCGCGCCCTTCGAGCTGTACGTCCAGGCGGGCCGCGACGAACGGCTGCGCGAGGCCGCGGCGGAGTGTTTCGCGGCGTACGACCGCCTCGCCGTACAGATCCTCACGGCCCTCGGCGTCCCGGACGCCGACCGCCTCGCCGCGACCACCGTCGCCCTCGTCACGGGCCTCCAACTCCGCCGCCTGGCGACGGGTTCCCCGGCGGAGGACCTCACGGACGCACTGCTGCTCCTGGTGCGCGGGGCCGGCTGAGCACAGGTCCGGCCGGCGGCGGCCAGGCTGCCCGAACGGGTCAGCGCCGGGCCCCGTCGCGCCGCCGCACGTGCACCCGCGACGTACGTTCTGCTCCATGGCACGCCTCCCCTCCGCAACCGCGGCCGTGGCACTCACCGCCGCGGGGCTGCTGACCGTCACGGCGTGCACCGCCGCGCCGACCTCCGCCCCGCAGGCGGCGGCGCTGCCGACACCCTCGCCCAGCGGCCCGGTCCGCGCGCTGACGCCCGCCGTCTCGGCGCAGCTCGACAAGGCAATCACCCGGACGCTGCGTCAGGCCGGCGTCCCCGGCGTCATCGTGGGGCTGTGGATCCCGGGCAAGGGCAGCTACGTCCGCGCGTTCGGCGTCGCCGACAAGAGGAGCGGCACCGCCATGTCGGACGGGCTGCGCATGCGGATCGGCAGCGAGACCAAGACCTTCACCGTGACCGCCTTGCTGCAGTTGGTGGACGCGGGGAAGACCGGTCTCGACGACCCGGTGTCGGACTACGTCCGGGGCGTCCCGGGCGGCGACCGGATCACTCTGCGCCAGCTCGCCGAGATGCGCAGCGGTCTCTACTCCTACACCGAGGATCCCGACTTCGAGAAGGCCTTTCTTGCGGACCCCGACCGGCCGTTCACGCCACAGCAACTGCTCGACTACGCCTTCAGGCACCCGCCGAACGCCGAGCCCGGCAAGACGTTCGAATACTCCAACACGAACGCGATCCTGCTCGGCCTGGTCGTGGAGAAGGTGAGCGGCGAGCGCCTTGCCGACTACCTGAAGAAGCACGTCCTCGAACCGAGCGGCCTGGACCACACGCTCCTCCCCGAAGGGGCCGAGTTCCCGGAGCCGCACGCACATGGCTACACCGAGCAGACAGCGGACGGCGAGGTCGCGGACGCCACGAACTGGAATCCGTCCTGGGGCTGGGCCGCCGGGGCGATGATCTCGGACCTGTCCGACCTCCGTGCGTGGGCGCGTATCGTCGCGACGGGCACCCTGCTCAAGCCCGCCACCCAGGCACAGCGACTGCGCACCCTTCCCACCGGCTATCCCGGTACCGGATACGGCCTCGGCATCTTCACCAACCACGGCTGGATCGGGCACAACGGTTCACTGCCCGGCTATCAGTCCGTGGTGGTCCATCTGCCCTCGGCGCAGGCGACGCTGGTCACGCTCAGCAACACGGACACCGCATACCAGGGCAGCGACCCCAGCACGCTCTTCGCCAAGGCCATCACCTCTCTCGTGACCCCCGGCAACGTCTACGACCTGCCGCCCGCACCGCCCGCCCCGGTGTCCCCTTCGGGCTGACGGGAACCCGCCACGCCCTGACGCCATCCCCATCGGAGGCCAACCGAGGGCGGGGCGGGCGACGGACGGGACGGCGAGGGCCACGGCACCGGCCGCGGCCGTAGGTGCGGCCGACCGCTCCAGATCGAGATCGGTGCTCATGGTCCGACCGTACGGAGGCACAGGTCGGGCCATGACGGGGCAGGCAACCGGATCGGGGGTTCGGTTCTTCCGAACCCGTGCGTGCGGGTGGGCCCGGGCGGACGTGCGAGCCGGCAGACGACTGCCGAGGGCATCCGCGCGGGGGCGGGCGCCCCATGCAGGAGTCGTACGGATCCGAGGCGCGAGCGGGCGGCCCGACAGCTCGTCGTCCGGGTGTGCCGGCGGGCACGGCCGACGACGCCGTCAGAGGCGGACGACGACCAGGGCGATGTCGTCGCGAGCGCCGGCGCTGACGCCGAGAGTGGCCAGCGCGACGTCCGCGAGGTGCTCAGGGCCGAGGCCGTTGTGCTGGGCGAGGGTGTCGGTCAGGCGGGCGAGGCCGACGTCGACGTCCTCGCCGCGGCGTTCGATCAGGCCGTCGCTGTAGAGCACGAGGGTGTCTCCGGGGGTGTAGCTCACACCGGCCTCGGGACGGGGGACGTGATCGGGACGGGCACCCAGCGGTGGGTCGGTCGCGTGGTCCAGGAGCTCGTAGGTGGCATCGCTGTGCAGCAGGATGGGCGGCGGGTGGCCGGCGCAGCTGTAGGAGATCCGGCGGGAACGGGTGTCGACCATCGCCAGGACCGCGGTCGTGGCGAGCGCGCCGTCGACCGAGCGGGCGTACAGGCCGAGTACCTCGAGCGCCTTGGCCGGACCGCCCGAGGTGCGGGCGGCGGCGCTCAGCGCACTGCGGAGCATGCCCATCACGGTGGCGGCTTCGAGCCCGTGGCCCACGACGTCGCCGACCGCCACGGCGAAGCGACCGGCCGACAGGTTCACCACGTCGTACCAGTCCCCGCACACGTTCAGCGATCCGATGGCGGGCAGGTAGCGCACCGCGATGTTGGGGTGTCGTGCCAGGTCCGGTGAGTGGAGCATGGCCTCCTGGAGCGTGAGGGCCACCTGTCGTTCACGGGCGTGGGCCTGGCGCAGCTCCTCGTTCAGCCGCTGCAGCTCCCTCGACCTCGCGTACAGCTCGGCTTCCATCGCCTCTTCCCGCTCGCTCAGCTCGCTGCCCCGGCCCCGGTCGCGGATTCGGCGGGAACGGACGAATGCCGTCACGTCCTCCACGCGGTGGATGATCCACGCCACCGTCCCGTCCGGCCCGAACACGGGAGTGTTGATCGGAGACCACCACCGCTCCTCGAACGTCCCCGGCCGTGCCACGACGGGGATGTCGTACTGCTGCATGGCCATCGTGTCCGGCACGCGGGAGGTGAGGACCCGGTGCAGCGAGGCACTCAGATTCCGCACGCCGTCGGCCCCGGGGTCTGCCGGGTTGTCCGGGAAGGCGTCGAAGATGTACTGCCCGACCAGATCGTCGAAGGTCCGATTGGTGGCCTGGAGATAGGCATCGTTGACGTCGACGATCACCAGGTCGGCGTCGAGGACCAGGTAAGGGGTCGGCGTGGCCGCGAAGAGCGCCGCGTAATCGATCTCCGGTGTCTCCATTGCGCTCCCTGAGGACCCCTGGCCTGCGGATCTGCCCCAGCTCAAATCTATGAGGCATCCAGGGGTCGTGCCTGTCCTCGCTCTCCGGGCCGCCCCGGCTGCTCCGGTTGTCCTCCGGAGCAGGTCGGCGCGCTGCCCGGCCTGTGGCGTGTGGCGGAGGATTGTTCATCGGGCATGTCGGGCGTCGGTGCGTCAACGGCGTCACACGGTGTGGTGGAGCCCGATCGGGGCCGTCGGTGCCCATGGTCGTGAGGGCCGGTCCGTCCATCGGTACGGATCAGGATGTACGGCTGCCCGCTCGGCCCTTTCAGGCCACGCCTGGTGCCCGCGGATAGTGCACGGGGCAAGGATGACGACGGCCAACCGCCGAGGCGGAGCCCTCCCCTTGCGCCCGACCCCTGGTGAATCGTGCAGTGCCGCGACGGGCGTTGAGCATTCCGATCGGCCGGGAGCCCACGCCGCAGCGAGTCAGCCTCCGAGGGCCTTGCCGACCTACGCCGCCGCCGGTCGGCGTCTTGCGCCTCCCGCGTACGCTGCCTTGATGGAGCAGCCACAGATGTTCACCACCCGACCGACCCTCCAGGGCACCTTCGGCATGGGGGCCCCGGGGTCGGGTCGCTGACCTGCGCTTCTGTTACCCGTTGAGTCCATGACCTGCGGAAACGTGTCTTTCACCGTCTTTCGGCGGGGTACCGGCTTATGCCGCTCGAACTCCCCAGAGCCTCCCCCAACGACGAGAAACTCCCCAGCCGCTCCCCAGGGTGAGCGGCTGGGAAGGACGCAGCAGAAGGCCGCTCGCCTGCGGCTTCGGGGTGTCGTGGAGTGGCCCAAGGACGGAGCCCGTGGGGCCACGGCAGAACCAGATGGCCACGGCGGACTTGCCGGTAGGCCAGTGATGAAGCCGCCAGCAGGTTCTTGGTCTGCTGGTGGTACAACCTGGATTGCGGTCTGACCAGGCAGAACGAGCGTCGGTTCCGCGGCAGGCGGAGGGTTGGTCCGTGTATGGTCCGGATCTTGGTTCAGAACGGGGGAGCAGGCGCAGCAGCCCGAGACGGCGGCAGAATGGCGGCCGCCTCGTCTGTTGGCTTGACGGTTGATCGCAACATCCCCGGCGTCGGGCACGGGGACTGAACCGCTGGCTTGTATGGGGGTAGCGGGACGCGGTCGGGTGGGCCGCTCGTAGCGTGCCGTAGGGTGCCGGGCCGGGTGACTCGTGGACCGTCTGCTGCCACGGTTCCAGGGTCGGTCTGCGCAGCGTCGCTGAGGGCTGACTGTGACCGCTCCCGCAGGTCATTGCGCCCGTCAGCGCGTCCCAACCCACACGCCCGCAAGGAAAAGAACGGCAGGTACGGCGACGTACTTGATGAGTCGCCGACGGGCGGTTCCGTCAGGGGCGAACCCCTTCGCAACGACGACGTCCGGCAGGGCGGAAGTCGCCGTGAGCCCGTGCACCCGAGGCCACTGGTTATCCATGAGGACCGTTAGGAAGATCGTGTGGCGACTGGGCACGAGCCCTCGGCCGAGCTTCAGCGACGTCCCATCGACTGTCACTGGTGGAAGCGCTCGCCCTCCGGGTTGGCCGCTTACGTCCAACAGTGCGACGACCCCATCCCCCAGAGCTAGTGAGAACGACTGGTCGTCCGGTATGACGATGTCCTTCCGCCCGAGGTTGGTCAGCTCGATGCGAAGGACGTGCCCGTTCCTCAGGGTGCGCGAGCCGTGCGTGACGGAGAAGTTTTCCCGGGCAATCCCCCCAGTGGCGAGGAGAGGTGTGGGCTTCATGAGTCCGTACAGAAGCCGGTGGCGCGGATGCACCGCTCTCCATGCCGCTCGCGCCCCGATGAGGGTACCGACGAAGGCCAGAATGCCCACGGCGACGACCCACAAGTTCTCGTTGTCCAGCCAAGATGCTGCACTCGTCATGTCGGGATTAAAGCGCTCACACGCCTCGCAGGTAGCAAAACTGCCGAGCCAACTTGTAGACGTGCAGCGCCTCCGCCGGCACCGCACAGGAATGGTCGACGCTCAGGCTGAGGTCTGGGCGGGAGCGCAGGCTTCGGCCGAGGAGCCACCCCGTCAATACTCCTGACGGTAGGTATGGCCAGGGGAAGGTCGGCTCCTGTGTCGAGCCTGTAAGCCTCCTGGGCTTTCTGGCTAGCCTGACGATCGCCGATCTTCATCAGGTGCGACCGCGCGTGGTTTGGGGAACGGGCTTGGCGTTCCTGCTCCTCGGGGGCGGGAGCGGGGAACGGCGCGTCGGTCTCGATGTCCTCGTGGACGTACTGCTCCGTGGCCTGCTCCTTGGCGAGACTGACAGCCAAGCCAGTCGCGAAGACCACGGTGGCGATGATGGCCTTCTTGTTGTTCTTGAAGAGGCCCTTCACCTTCTCGGTGACGGAGGTGGTCTGGCCGTCCTCGGAGGTGGACTGGCTGGGCCCGGTGGCGGTCTGGTTGTTGACCTCGGGGGTCTCGGCGGGGTCATCCAACCGCACAGACCTACCGGACCCGCGCCTCGCCTGTCAGGCAATTGCCCGACATTGCCCAATCAAGTTCAGTAGCGCTCGCCAGGCTGAAGTACGTCTGTACGTCTCCGCGGCTTCCTGATGACCGACCTCCGGGCGGCTCTGCGACCGCGAACCTGGGGAGTAACGGCGGCGCTCGCCACCCTGACGAACGCCGGGCAGGCGGGCACGGGACGACCCTCGACGACGAGGCTTGTTACCTCCTCCCCTACTCGGTAGCGATCCGGGAGGGCCGGAGCCCGAGCCCGCGGGCGCCCGCACCAGGTCCCCCGCTTCGTGGTGGGGTGAGTACCTCCCGGACATCCGGCAGTGGGAGGACGTGACCGGCCGCGCCGCTCCCGCGCCTACCGAGGTGGGCCGCAAGGGCGGCCTCCGGGTGACGGTCGAGTGGGTTGAGTGGCGGATCTGACCGGCGCGAGAGGTTGCCGACGGACTGGCCGCGCATTCGGCTTCGCGTCCTTCGGCGGGACGGACACCGCTGCACTCACCGTGATGAGTACGGGGAGCGTTGCGAGGAGCCCGCTACGGACGTGGATCACATCGTGCCTGGTGATGACCATCGAGAGACCAACCTTCGAGCACTCTGCGGGTTTCATCACCAGGCGAAGTCGGCTCGCGAGGGCGGCCTCGCACAGGCCGCCCGGGGGCGCCGGATCAGTCAGCGTTCCGAAACTCATCCCGGCCTGACTTAGCAGGGCCCACGGATCGTGTCCGTGAGCCCCCACACTAGGCGTGATTCTTCTTGAACCAGAACCGGACACTGAAGCCGGTCGAGCCCATCAGGAAGAACATGACTTCCTGGCTGAAGTTCCACTTGGCCCCAAGGGCCGTGATGGTCAGCAAGCTTGCTCGCCCTGCACCTCCTCCAGTCGGCCCTGGTCCACGTCAACACGCTCCTGGTCCAAGAGGTCCTGGCCGAGCCCAAGTGGGCGGACAAGCTCACCGAGGCAGACCGGCGCGGCCTCTCACCGCTTTTCTGGACCCACGTGAATCCCTACGGCAGGTTCGAGCTCGACATGAACCGCCACCTGCACCTCGGCCCGCTCCTCCCACGGCAGCGAACGACCCAGGACGGTGCCGTTTCCTCCGGCACGGCACCGGTTGGATGAGCGACGCCCCTCCGGTCCCGGATCACTGGTGCCCGCAGGACGTCCATCCAGCACGGCCGAGAAGGTCTGCTGCAGCCATCCGAACGTTCGGGTTCTCGTCCTGCAGAAGCTCGCGGGCTGCCGACCCGTAGGTGGTCTGGTCGTCGCTGACCTGGAGCAGGTAGACCAGGGCTCGACGTCGAACCCAGTGGTCCGGATCCTTGAGCGCCGATGCCAGCACCTGGGCGGCGTCGCTGTCGAGCTCGGCCAGGGTCCGTGCCGCGTCCATCCTCACTCCCCGGTCGGGGTCGTCGGCCAGGGCCTGGACCAGCGCGTCCCGGGCACGATCGGTAAGGGGCTGACGCCCGCCCAGGGTGTAGGCCGCGACTCGTCGTTCGCCAGGGGAACCCGAGGCGGTCAGGATGTCGATGAGCTCCTCGGAACTGCCGCGCCTCTGGTCGCGAAAGCCGGGGACGAGCTCACCCTCCGGCAGCGTGTCGAGCCAATGCTCGTACCAGGTCAGGAAGTCTGGCTGGGGATGGAAGACCGGAGGTGCGGCAAGGTCTCCGAGGTTGGCATCGAGGAGTCGGCCTCGGGCGGGGCCCGAGATGACCAGCAGCGTCATCTCCAGGCAGCCGCGATGGACGACAGTGTGAGTCCCGGCGTACGAGTTGTCCTGCACGTCGCGGAGCCGCGCCCAATCAGCGGCGACGGAGTCAGTCGGCTCCAGCGCGAAGACGCGCCCAAGTTGCTGACTGGCGGTGGGGATGTCGTGGGCGGACCAACGCGTCAGAGAGAGTAGTCCGTAGTCGGGTCCAACGCCCCCGTTGCCGATCTCGCGCAGGAACGTGCGATAGCTACGGGGAAGACAGATGCCGTGAGCTGCCTCGTAGGCGACCACTCGTTCTTCGCTGAGGGGGGCGCCCAAGCGCTGACCGCCAGGCGCCCGCACGAAGGTCCGCGGGCGAGGAACGGGTTCCGTACAGGCAGCGGCCAGTTTGGATCGGATGCGGGCGACGATGTCGTCCATGGGTGCTTCTTCCAAGGGGCGGCGTCACCTTATGGGAAGCCGCGTTCGCCGACATCCTATGCAAGGGAACTCCCCGGGCAAGATCCAACCGTCCTTTCGCGGCCCCTTGGTCGTGTCCGTTTGAGGAACCCCCAACGAACAATCGTGATCTCGCTCGGCGGGAGAGATCGACCTGCGCTGATGGTGTCTCATTTAGGGTGTCCGGTGATCTGTACGCTGAGCGGGGGCTTACCGTACGCTCCGGGCGTGAGTGAACGCGTCGGCTACGCGAGATGCAGTCTGGACAAGCAGGACCTCACCGCCCAGCGCGAGATCCTGCTCAGCCTGGACGTCCCGGAGGACCGGATCTACCTGGACCACGGACTGACCGGAACCAACCGCGACCGGCCCGGCCTGGCCCAGGCCCTGGCGGCGGTGCGCGCCGACGACACCCTCGTCGTCCCCAAGCTCGCCCGACTCGCACGCTCGGTACCCGACGCCCGCGACATCGGCGACTCGCTGACCGCCCGCGGCGTCAAGCTCTCGCTCGGCGGCACCCTCTACGACCCCGCCGACCCGATGGGCAAGATGTTCTTCAACATCCTGGCCACTTTCGCCGAGTTCGAGGTCGACCTCCTGCGCATGCGGACCCGCGAAGGCATGGCGGTGGCGCGGGCCAAGGGCAAGCTCAAGGGGAAGCAGCCCAAGCTCACCGCCCGCCAGCAGGCCCACTTGGTCCAGCAGCACCAGTCCGGCGAGCACACCATCGCCGACCTCGCTGAGCTCTTCTCCGTCAGCCGTGCCACCGTCTACCGCGTCCTTGAACGCCACCAGAACACACCTGCGCCTTCGACCTCCGGCGGGCAGTGACGTGCTGCCCTACGTCTACCAGGTCACCAAGTACGACCCCGCCGACCGCGATCAGCACGGCCACTACGCCGGCGCCGAGCCCGCGACCAGCGACCACGGACCGGTCGAAGCCGCCTACCTGCAGGCCATCGCCGCCTTCGCCGAGGACACCGGCGTCGATCAGCTGGCCATCCGCGAGCCGCAGATCGGCGGCTTCGCCCACTTCGGCCTGGAGCCACCAGTCGACGGCTACGGCCTGGCCGACCTGTTCCCGGCTGGCCTCGCCGGGTTCCACGACGGTGCGCTGGTGCCGGTCGCCGTCGGCCTGGAGCTCGTCCGGGCCATGCTCCGCGACAACGGCGCCTGGTGCCGCTTGGAGGTCGAGGGATCGTTCGCGGTGCACGTCGGCTGGGACCAGTACCTCTACGTGGGCAGCAGCCGGCCTTGCGAAGCGGCGCTGACCCGCGCCCGCGCGCTCGGGCTGTTCCCGGAACGCTTGGACGCATCGCCGTACGACTTCGTCCCCGACGACCCACAGCACGTCCAACGCCCGGCCGACGCCGACTTCTGGGCCCACCTGCACTGGGCCGTCGGCGCCCACCGCGCCACATTCCTGGAGGAGACCTACGCCGGGAACGCCTCCCGGTGGCACCGCCTCACCCGCGACAACTTCGAGGCGGTGCGCTCCCAGCTGACCCCTCGTTCCCAGCTGGCAGTGTGGCCGGACCTGTTCACCGACGTCGACACGGCCATGGCCTCGCTGCCCGACGAAGACCTGGTGGAAATCATCTGGGAGGACGAGGACGGGCGGATCACCAGCACAGTCGCGGACGAGACCCAGTTCGAGGCAGTGACCTCCCGGATCGCCAGCGCGTCTTCTGCCGCCGTCGTATCGCTGACTTCCGACGAGCGGCACCCGCTGTTCACCGCCGTCTTGCCCGACAGCGACGGTGTTCTCCGCGCTCGCTGGCATACCGAGCCAACGCCCAGTGACCGGGACTGGGCGTTCCTGAAGACCCTGCGGCGCGGCCAGGTCGTCACCGGCACGGTGACGACTATCGCCAGCTTCGGCGTCACGTTTGTGGACATCGGCGGTTTCACCGCGATGATCAACATTCCGGAGCTGTCCTGGCGTCCCTTCAGCCACCCATCCGACGTCGTCAGCGTCGGCCAGGAAATCACAGCCCAGGTCCTCGACGTCGACATGGCTCGGGAGCGGGTGCCGCTGTCACTCCGAGCAGTCCAAGAAGACCCGTGGCCCCAGGTAGCGCAGCGGATCGGACAGGTGGTCACCGGACCGGTCACCAAGATCGTGCCGTTCGGCGTCTTCGTCCGCATCGAAGATCGAGAGGACGGCTTCCAAGGGCTCGTGCGCACCAGCGAGCTGGATGAATCGCCTGGAGACGTCGTCGTGGTCGGCGACGCCCTTACCGTGAAGATCATCGAAGTCGATCTCGCACGGCGTCGCATCGCCTTGTCGCAGACGCAGGCCCGTACGACCCGCCAAGAGGGAGATCATCATTCCTGACGAAACGGCCGCCCTCACGCGCACGGAGCAGGAGTCCGAGCCCGGTTCTGAGTCTGATGAGTTGGCCCTGCACCTGGTCTCGTTGTCCCATCCTGAGGCAACCGTCAGGAGGAACGCTGTGGGCGGCCTCCAGTCGCACGGACAAGGAGATTCCCGGGCCGTGACAGCCCTGCTTCCCCTCCTCCGCGACCTCGACGTCCGGACCGGGAGCCGGGCCCGGTTCGTCCTGACCTCCTGGGGCCAGTCCATCGTGCCGTTGCTGCAGGAGATCCGCCGCGCGGGGCCCGGGCGGCTGCGTGCTGCAGCCCTGACCGTCCTCGCAGAGATTGCCGGCGAGGACGGCCTGTCCGCCCCAGACCGGGCAGCCGTCGAACGCCTGATCCGCATCAAGCTTCTCGCCGACCGCCCCGAACCGCTGTCGGGCTGCTGGATCCACTGGATCGCAGTGCCTACCGGAGATCAGCGGGGAATCATGGATCTCCTCGGCCTGACCCGGCCGCGGCCAGTCACCTTCGCGCTGGCCAACGATGTCGTGGACGCCGACAGCCATGACGGCCCGACAGATGGCCCCGGGTGCTTCGCCCGAGTATTCGTCAGCCCCGAGCTCGACGGCTGGACCTTCGTGGCCGGCCGGTGGTGCGACCCGATCGACGACGAACGCGCCGACGCAGTGCTCCGGGCCTGCGAGAGGCTCAGTACCCGATACGGCCAGGCACAGGCGTACTACTACGGCGCCCAGGGGGACGGATCGGCATGGGTCATCGCCGAGAACGGTGTCGTCATCCGTCGCTACAGCGAGACCGGCGACGGCGAGGACCACATGCTGACCATCGGCGACCCCCTGCCGTACGAGCGGGACCGGCGCGTCCAACTGGGACTGTCTCCCGAATGGGACGCGGCCCACGTCTCGGAAGACGAGGAAGACGAGTGGAAGTGGGCGGTGTTCGATATGGCTCCGGCTCTCGCCCAGGCCATCGGCCTCAGTCCCCTGACCATCGGCTCCGACCTGCCCATGCGCGGAACAGGGGTGCTGGCCATCACCACGTACGGAACCGCCAACGGTGTGCCACCGGGTGCCTACAGGATCTGATTAGCCACGACGCCGCGGCCCGGTGGCGCGCCCCCTCACCGGGGGCTCAGGGAACTCGCGGGGTAGCGCACACTCTGCAGCCCAGATCGCCGCACGCCGAACCTGAGGCAGCGCCAGCTTCTGCGCGGTTCCTACTGGCCCTCCGACTCCTCTGTCACCGCATTAGCCAGCACGCGGAGATCATCGGTTGGGCGCGTGAGTGTGCCCAGCAGGGCGGCACCTGCCGCCAGTGCTGCGCCGGCGGTTGCTGCCAGTCCTGTCGCTGCTGCGGCGCGCGCGACAAGGAAGTGCTCCTCAGCAGCCCTATGGCCCAGCTGGAGGCCGCGCCAGGCAACGGTGTGGTGCTCCTGCTCAGGGAGGTTCAGGTCCAGCGCGAGTTGGTCGGTAGGGGGCGTTGGCGGAGGACCGTCGAGATCCGCGACGGCACGCTGCAACGACTGCCAGGCCGCTTCGACATCGCCGGCCCGTCGTTGCAGTGACGCGAGGCTGAGCATCGAGGCCCCACGTTGCTGCGGGTCGTCTTGGAGGCAGGCGTGCAGCTTCTGCGCGCGTGCAGCCTGGGTGAAGTCCCCGAGCCTCTTGAGCTGTCCGGCGAGGTACCCGAGAAGGGGTGCGTCACGTGGTCCCGCGTCGTCCAGCAGTCGTAGCTGGATGCTGCGAGCCAGCTCGATTCGGCCTTGGCGACGGGCCAGCTCGGCCCAGGTGAGATCATCCTCGTCCGCCGGGTCCTGACCATGGTTGGAGACATCGAACTCGGTCGCCCACGCGCTCAAGTCCTGTGCCACCTCCGGGAAGTCGCCCAGTCCGTAGTAGACGTCCGAGTTGGCCATGCGCAGTGACTGCATCAGCTCGTGGTCCTCGGCGTGCCCGTGCAGTCCCACCAGAACCGCGGCCAGACGTAGCTCTTCGGTGTGGCCGAGTTGGGCCTCGGCTCGGAGCAGAGCCCGTAGGAGTGGGAGGTCGGTTGTCTGACGGTCGTACTGGGCCGTTCGCAGCAAGGTTGCGCGGCGTGCCGGATCGTACGCGACCTCGTTCCAGCGAGTGCTGTCCGAGCGGAGCATGAGAAGGTCTGCTTGCCCTGGAGCGAGGACGGTTTGCCAAAGTGGTGGGCGCGGGAGCTGGTCGAGCAGGGCGTAAGCGCACCCCTCGTCCGCATTGAGGAGCATGAAGTCCGGCTCAGTGCGGAGCAGTGACTGGTGCAGCCGCCGGATCAGTTCCAGCTGCGGGAGCTGGCGAAGTCCAAGCCCGGCCAGGAGCCGGCTGCGATCCTGATCGAGCTGCGAGGCGTAGGAGCTACGGATGCTTTCCTCGGTCCGGGCGATCACAGCCGCCAGCTCGGCACTGTCGGCCTGGAGGTCGAGGCCTGTGTAGTCCTGCCAGCCGGGCAGCCCGATCAGTACTTCAAGGGCCTCGTCCACGCTGTCGCCGACCAGGCCGGCTTCGCCATCGGAGCTGGCATAGAGAACTTCACCGTTCGAGCACAGGAAGTAGCTCCCACCAGTGTCGTCTCCAGCCACCACCCGCATAGCCGTCCCGGACGCCAGCCGCACTGCCTCACAGTGCTCGGCGCGATCAAGGTCGAAGTCGAACGGGAATGCCGCGAGATCAGCCAGCTCCGAGTGCTGACGCAGGAGCTCCAAAGCGCGATCACGGCGAGTCATGGCAGGACCGTAACAGCCATAAATGCCCTCGATGACAGCAAGGGTGCCGAGTGCGCGCCGACGAGTAGCCAGTTCTCCCGACTACGTAGAGCTACTTGTCACTTCGCGGCAGCTTCGGGAGTACAGGGGCGAGGCAGGTCGCGCACAGGGGGCTTCCGGATGACCGATGATCGCCCGCAGTTGTGGTGTGGGCCCGATTGATTTGGCCGACCCGCTTCCGACGTCCAGGTACGGGGGACTGGCAAAGAAGCCGAGTTGAGGAGGCGGCGCGGGCGCACTACGGCTGTGAATGCGCTTCCGCTGCTTTTCGCCATTCATCGGCAGAGCGCCGCCTGGTGTGACCGTTGCTGTTTCTACAGCTAGGAGGCGGCCGGTCGCGTACCTCGTGGAGGGCTGGCGGGGAGGCTGCGGTCAACGGTCTGGCAGCTGAGAAGGGCGTTCGCCCAGTTGAGCCGCCTCAGGCTCGTCGCGACGGCTTCGCGCCGTGCGGTGTAGCTGTCGGCTCACCTGGAAGCTCAGGTGCACGTGCTTGGAAGACGCCAGCTCCGATGACCCTTTCTGCCTCCGGACCAGTCTTTCGGTCGCGCGTGCACGGAACATCGCGAGTGGGCAACGAACGCAGCGTCGGCTTCGTGGAGGTGGCCCGTGCGTCAGGCAGTTCTGCCGCTTACCTTGGGATCCATTCGGCCTGGTGAGAAGGGTGATGTCGGTCAGTGGCGCGCATCTACTCTGCGTGCGGCAGCGGCCGACGTCGGCAGCCTGACCCGGGCGGAGGAGGCAACGGGTCTACGTGGAGTAGAAGGTCTCGCACTCGTTCTCCCCAGATACTCCCCCGCGGCCCATCTTGCTGTTGGATAGGCCGACCGACGTACGCAAAAACCGAGGTCAGACATGCAGTTCACGACTCGCCCCACCCTGAGTGGCACCTTCGGCATGGTGTCCTCGACCCACTGGCTGGCCTCCCAGTCCGCCATGGCCGTCCTCGAGGACGGCGGGAACGCCTTCGACGCCGCCGTCGCCGCCGGCTTCGTGCTGCATGTGGTCGAACCACACCTCAACGGACCCGCCGGTGAGGTTCCGATCATCCTCGCCCCCGCGGGCGGCGAGGTGCAGGTGTTGTGCGGGCAGGGACCGGCCCCCGCGGGCGCCACGATCGAGCACTACCGGGCGCTCGGCCTCGATCTCGTTCCCGGCACCGGACCGCTGGCCGCGGCCGTGCCCGGCGCGTTCGACGCGTGGATGGTGCTGCTCCGGGACCACGGGACCAGGACGCCCGCCGAGGTGCTCAAGTACGCCATCGGGTACGCCGAGCACGGGCACCCGGCAGTCGAGCGGCTGGGCCGGACCGTCGAGACGGTACGCACACTCTTCGAGACGGAGTGGACCTCGTCCGCGGACGTGTACCTGCCGGACGGCAGGGCTCCGCGGCCGGGCGGGTTGTTCCGCAACCCGGCCCTGGCCGCGACCTGGCGGCGCCTCCTCGAGGAGGCGGGCGACGGGGATCGGACCGAGCAGATCGAGCGGGCGCGGGCGGTCTGGCGTGGGGGGTTCGTCGCCGAGGCGCTCGTGCGCCAGGCGGGCGTCCCGACCATGGACACCAGCGGCACCCGGCACACCGGCACCCTCACGAGGGCCGATCTGGCGGGCTGGTCGGCGACGTACGAGCCGCCGGTGACCTACGACTGGCGCGGCTGGACGCTGTGCAAGGCGGGCGGCTGGAGCCAGGGCCCGGCGTTCCTGCAGCAGTTGGCGCTGTTGCCGCCGCAGCCGCCGGCGTACGGCACGGCCGAGTACGTCCATCTCCTCGTCGAGGGCTGCAAGCTGGCCATGGCCGACCGGGAGGCCTGGTACGGCGATGCCGCCGATGTGCCCGTCGCGGCGCTGCTGTCGGAGCCGTACAACGCGCAGCGGCGGGCGCTGATCGGCCAGAAGGCGTCGTACGGGCTGCGGCCCGGCGCTCCGGAGGGCCGGGAGCCCGCGCTCGGCGCGCACGCCCTCGCGGTGGCGGCGGGGGAGTCCGGCTTCGGTGCGCCGGGTGCCTCGGCGGCCGGGGCCGGGGAGCCGACCATGGCCGAGGACGGGGGCACGCGGGGAGACACCTGCCACGTCGACGTCGTCGACCGCTGGGGCAACATGGTCGCGGCCACGCCGAGCGGTGGCTGGCTCCAGGCCAACCCGGTCGTTCCGGAGCTGGGCTTCCCCCTGGGCACGCGGCTGCAGATGGCGTGGCTGGACCCGGGCCTGCCGAACTCGCTCACGCCGGGGCGGCGCCCCCGGACCACGCTGACGCCGTCGCTCGCGCTGCGGGACGGGGTGCCGGTGATGGCGTTCGGCACACCGGGCGGCGACCAGCAGGACCAGTGGCAGGTGCACTTCTTCCTGGCGGTGGCGCTGGGCGGGCTGGCCCTGCAGGAGGCGATCGACGCGCCGAACTGGCACAACGACGCCTTCCCCTCGTCGTTCCACCCGCGCGGGATGCGTCCCGGCTCGGTGACCGTCGAGTCGCGGATCGACCCCGAGGTGGTCGAGGAGCTGCGCCGGCGGGGGCACGACGTCACGGTGGGCGGGGCATGGTCGGAGGGCCGGCTGTGCGCGGTGGCACGGGACCCGGAAACCGGTGTGCTGTCGGCGGCGGCGAACCCGCGCGGCATGCAGGGTTATGCGGTAGGCCGCTGAGCGGACACCCGGTGTTCGTCTTGGATGCACCTGGAGTCCACCGGGTGTCCGTCGTACGGTCACCGGGCGTCGGCGGGGATGTCAGCCCGGCGTGCTTTGCTGGACGCATGACCGAAGAGTTTCTGTCCGGGACGACCGGGAACCCCTGGGAGTCCGGCAACCTAGCCCTGGTCGAGGAGGCGGTCCGCAAGGCGGCCGCCGTCGAGATCATGCCGCGCTTCCGGCAGCTCGCCGCGCACGAGATCGTCGAGAAGAACGGCCCGCACGACCTGGTGACGGTCGCCGACCGCAGCGCGGAGGAGCACCTCACCGCGTCGCTCACGGCGCTGCTCCCCGGCTCCGTGGTGGTGGGCGAGGAGGCGGTCCACGCGGACCCTGCGGTGTACGACGCGCTGCAGGGCGACGCTCCGGTCTGGATCGTCGACCCGGTCGACGGCACGCGGCAGTTCGTGCACGGCGACCCCGGCTTCTGCACGCTCGTCGCGCTCGCCCGCCACGGCGAGGTGCTCGCGTCCTGGACCTACGCCCCGGTGCTGGACGAAATGGCGACCGCCGTGCGCGGGCACGGGGCGCGGGTGGACGGCGTGCCGATACGGTCGGGCTCGCCCGAACCCGGCGGGGTGCTCGAAGTGGCCATGTCCCACCCGGACTTCACCACCCCCGAACAGAAGCAGGCCCTCCTGGCCCTCCGCGCCGACGGCATCCACGGCCGCCCGTGCGGCTCCGCCGGGCTGGAATACCTCGCCGTCGCCCGTGGTGAGATCGACGCGGTCGCCTTCTCCTGGGAGAACGCCTGGGACCACGCGGCGGGCCTCCTCCTCGTCCACGAGGCGGGCGGCACCGACCTCACCCTCACCGGCGAGCCCTTCCGTATCACCGGCGACAACGCCCTCCCCTTCACCGCTGCACGGGACGAGACGACGGCGCGCACGCTTCACGAGCTGCTGCGCGGGCCGCAGCACGCGTAACAGCTCCTGCCCGGGGCGGCTCCGCCGGCCCCGGGCGCCTGCACGTTTCCCGGCGCGCCCTCGAGCGGCGGACGGGCTGGGTGGTCGTAGGTCTCCCGTACCGGCGACCGGGCCGGGTGCCGGTCCTCATGCGTCGGACGGGCTTGAAGCGCGCTGCCGTCGTAGCGGGCCGTGGGCCCGTGTGTTCGTCATCGAGCGCCGGAGGGGCGGGGTGTCGGTCCCCATGCGTCGGACGGGCTTGATGCGTGTCGCGTATCGCCGGGTGGGCCGGGTGTCGGTCCCCGTGCGTCGGACGGGCTCGAAGCGTGCCGGTGCCGTCCTGGCGAGCCAGGTGCCCGGCTTCGACGCCGGACCGGTTCCGAAGGGGCCCCATGACCCACGACCGAAGGGCGTAGGGGGCTCGGGGCGGAGTCCCGAGGCGCGGGGGTTCGGGGGGCGGAGCCCTTCGCGAACGGGGGTCCGGGGGCTTGTCCCCCATATCGGGAAGGGGCGGGGAAAGCCTGCCGCAGGCCCCCGGACCGCGCGCCGGGGCCGGCGGGCAAGGGCACGGGTACGGTCCGTCAGGTCAGGCGGGCACGGGTCTCCCGGACCAGGTCCCCCGCCGCGCCGACCGCGGCCGCGTCGAGGGTGCGCACCGCCGCCGTCACGCGGGACGCGAAGTCCGGCGGGGCGGACGGGAGGGAGGCCGCGCTCGCAAGAGCACCCTTCTCGTTGAGGAGCCACACGCGGTGGTGGGCGTGCAGTGACTGCGTGAGGATGCCGAAGGCGCGGGAGAGGCACAGCGAGGCGTGCAGCGCATCCCCGGGCCCCACCCCCGTGCCCACGGACTTCGCCGCAGCCGCCACCGAGAACTCCGCCTCCCACGCGGCCTCGACCAGCGCCTTCCGCAGCGGCTCCGGGTACGTCGCCGTCTGCGCCCGCAGGGCCGCCAGCTCGCCCGACGGGTCGTTGAGGACCCGGCACAGCGCGATCTCGCCGGCGTACGCGGGGGACCAGAAGCCCAGCGGGTGGCCCGCCTGGACGCCCACCTCGTAGCGCCCCGCCCGGCAGTCCGCCCAGACGCGCTCCACGCGGTCCAGGTCGCGGAGGATCCAGTCCACCCGGGCCCCGTCCACGGACAGCCATGCGCCGCCGTTCACCCACGGGCCCCACCCGCCGGGCCCGGCCACCTCCACCGGGGCGCCGGTCAGCTCGCCGGCCAGCGAGGCCAGACCGGCCACGTCCAACGAGCCCCGGTAGTAGACGCCCAGATCCCAGTCGGAGTCCGGCCGGTGCGCCCCGCGCGCCCGGCTGCCGCCGAGTGCGACGGCGCGCACACCGTGTGTGCCCACGAGTCGGGCAGCCATCGCTTCGATCAGGTCGTTCATGGCTGCGGACGCTACCCCCGGCCGTGTTGTCCGTGCCGCCGAATATCCTGGGTTCCTTGGCCATCGGCTGACGAAGGAGTCCGAAGGTGCCGTCGATGCTCGATGCCGTCGTCGTGGGGGCGGGACCCAACGGGCTGACCGCAGCTGCCGAGTTGGCCCGCCGGGGCTTCTCGGTCGCCGTGTTCGAGGCCCTGGACACCGTCGGCGGCGGCGCCAGGACCGAGGAGCTCACCCTCCCCGGCTTCCGCCACGACCCCTGCTCCGCTGTACATCCCCTGGGCGCGGGCTCGCCCGCCTTCAAGGCCATGCCGCTGGCGCGGTACGGGCTGGAGTGGCTGCACGCCCCGCTCCCCATGGCCCACCCCTTCGACGACGGCACCGCCGCCGTGCTGTCCCGCTCGGTGGCGGAGACCGCCGCCTCGTTCGGGCCCCGGGACGCGGGGGCGTACCGACGCCTCGTCGCCCCCTACCTCGGCAAGTGGGACACCCTCGCGCGGGACTTCATGTCCCTTCCGCTGACCGCGCTGCCCCGCGACCCCGTCACCCTCGCCCGCTTCGGCCTCGCCGGGCTGCCCCCGTCCACCTGGCTGCTCCGCCGCTTCCGCGACGACCGGGCGCGTGCCCTGTTCGCCGGGCTCGTCGCCCACGTCATCGCCCCGCTGGACGGCATCGGCACCGGCGCGGTCGGGCTCGTCTTCGCGCTCGCCGCGCACGCCGGTGGCTGGCCGCTGCCCCGCGGCGGCTCGCAGTCGATCTCCGACGCCCTCGCCGCGTATGTGCGGGACCTGGGCGGCACCATCCACACCGGCACCGAGATCAAGCGCCTCGACGACCTGCCGCCCGCCCGGGCCTACGTCTTCGACACCTCCCCGACCGCCCTGGCCCGGATCGCGGGCCTTGGCCGCGTGTACGACGGCTATCGCTACGGGGCGGGTGTCTTCAAGATCGACTATGCCCTGGACGGCCCCGTCCCGTGGACCGCCGACGAGCCCCGCCGCGCCGGCACCGTTCAGATCGGCCCCAGCAGCCGCGAGATCGGTGTGGCCCTCCGGCAGGCCTCCGGGGGCCGCGTCCCCGGCACGCCATTCTTGATCACCGCGCAGCCCAGCCTCGTCGACCCGTCCCGCGCGCCGGCGGGCAAGCACGTCTTCTGGGCGTACGGCCACGTCCCGCACCGCTGGGAGGGCGACCTCACCGACGCGATCGAGCGCCAGATCGAGCGCTTCGCCCCCGGCTTCCGCGACCGTGTCCTCGCCCGCGCCACGGCCGGCCCGCCGGAACTGGCCGCGCGCAACGCCAACTACGTGGGCGGGGACATCGCTTGCGGCGCCGCGCGCGGACTCCAGCTGCTGCTGCGCCCGAAGCTCTCCCTCTTCCCGTACTCGACCCCGCACCCGGCGGTCTTCCTGTGCTCGTCCGCGACCCCGCCCGGCCCGGGTGTGCACGGGATGTCGGGGCACAACGCCGCGAAGGCGGTGTGGCGGCACCTCCGCGGGCGATGAGCGCGCCGGGCAGGATGATGGGCGTATGACCACGAGTCCTGCCATCACGCTCGTCCAGGGCGACATCACCGAGCAGCACGTCGACGTCGTCGTCAACGCAGCGAACTCCTCACTCCTCGGCGGCGGCGGTGTCGACGGCGCGATCCACCGCCGGGGTGGGCCCGAGATCCTGGAGGAGTGCCGGAAACTGCGGGCCTCGTACTACGGCAAGGGCCTGCCGACCGGGCAGGCCGTCGCCACCACTGCGGGAAGGCTGCCGGCCCGGTGGGTCGTCCACACCGTCGGCCCCGTCCACAGCGCGACCGAGGACCGCTCCGCGCTGCTCGCCTCGTGCTACCGCGAGTCGCTGCGCGTCGCCGACGGGCTGGGCGCGCGTACGGTCGCCTTCCCCGCCATCTCCACCGGCGTCTACGGCTGGCCCATGGACGACGGCGCCCGCATCGCCGTCGAGACCGTGCGGGGCGCGGAGACGTCGGCGGTGGAGGAGGTGCGGTTCGTCCTCTTCGACGCGCGTGCGTACGCGGCGTTCGCCGCGCAGACGGAGTGATCCGGCCCGGACCGCGCGCCACGGCCCGAGTCCCCTCGATACTGGTATTCCGGTGTTCCGGCAGTGGAGCCCCGACGTCAGGATGCCTCGACCCGGAGGTGTGAGCCATGACCGAGAAGGACCGCGGAGTGGCGCCGGAGCAGCTGCAGGACGGACTGCTGCTCAAGGAGCTGGAGGCGATCCACCGCACGCGCCACGAGACCCTGCTCTTCGGGTCCGACGAGGCGCTGAGGACGCACACCGCTCGTATGGAGGCATTGGAGGGCGAGTACGTACGGCGTCATCCGCGGCGCGCCCAGTCGGCGGGCCGGACCAGGGCAGGGGCGCGGGCCCGCATCGCCGAGGAGTGCGAGGAGTAAGGGGCGCCGCCGGGCGGGCCCCGCGCTGCTTGTGCCTGCTACTCGCAGATGAGCTTGAAGGAGGTCGCACCCGGGCGGGCGCGGAACGTCACCTCGTGCCCCGCGTCGTCGGTGAAGACCGCCTCCGTCCCGGACACCAGGGTCATCGTGCCGTGCTGGGTGGGGTTGTCCCAGCCCTCGGGCGGGTTTCCCGAGCCGTCGGAGAGGGGGGTCTCCGCCTCGAAGTACGTGGAGCCGATGCGGGCCTCGTCGATTCCGCAGTGCGTGTAGAGGTCGAAGGGCATCGTCCGCCCGGACCCCGCGGGTGGCCGGGACGCCGCCGGCCGGGCCTCGGCCGCGCCCCCGCCATTGGCCGCGCGGCCGTCATCGGCCGCTGCGCAGCCCGTGAGCGCGCCGGCAGCCAGCGCGAGGACCAGGACCATCCGACCGGCTGTCTCCGTCATGGCCCTTCGACGCACAGGCCGAGCGGTTGGTTCCGGAGACGGGGACCGGGAGGTCATCGCGGGCATCGGCGTACGGCGCTCTTGCCATCCAGGGCGCGAGGAAGGCGCTGGCCGAGGAAGGCTGATGTCGTTTTTTCGCCAGCGTCCACCGCCGCCGATGCCCGATGCTTGATCCATGCATCCCGCCATGCACACCGACACCGAGCGCTGCGTACGGGCCGTCCGGTCCAAGGACGCCCGCTTCGACGGCTGGTTCTTCACCGCGGTTCTGACGACCGGGATCTACTGCCGCCCCAGCTGCCCCGTCGTACCGCCCAAGGCCGAGAACATGACGTTCTACCCCAGTGCGGCCGCCTGCCAGCAGGCCGGCTTCCGGGCGTGCAAGCGCTGCCGGCCCGACACCAGCCCCGGATCCCCCGAGTGGAACGCCCGTGCCGACGCCGTCGCCCGCGCCATGCGGCTCATCCAGGACGGGGTCGTCGACCGAGAGGGTGTCCCCGGGCTGGCAGCAAGGCTCGGGTACTCGGCCCGGCAGATCGAACGCCAGCTGCTCGCCGAGGTCGGCGCAGGACCACTCGCCCTGGCGCGCGCGCAACGCGCCCAGACCGCCCGGCTGCTCATCGAGACGACCGACCTGCCCATGGCCGAGGTGGCCTTCGCGGCCGGCTTCTTCTCGATCCGCACCTTCAACGACACCGTCCGCGAGGTCTTCGCGCTCTCTCCGAGCGAGCTGCGCACCCGCGCCGCCCGGCAGGCGACGAAGCCCGCACCGGGGACCCCGGGAGTGCTCGCCCTGCGCCTCCCGTTCCGCGCGCCGCTCAACCCCGACAACCTCTTCGGGCATCTTGCCGCGACCGGGGTGCCCGGCGTGGAGGAGTGGCGGGACGGCACGTACCGCCGCACCCTCACCCTTCCGCACGGCCATGGCATCGTGTCGCTCGCCCCCCGCCCCGACCACATCGCCTGCCGGCTCTCGCTCACCGACGCCCGCGACCTCACCCTCGCCATCAGCCGCTGCCGCCGGATGCTCGACCTCGACGCCGACCCCGTGGCCGTCGACGACCAGCTGCGCGCCGACCCGCTGCTCGCGCCCCTCGTCGACAAGGCGCCGGGCAGACGGGTGCCGCGGACCGTCGACGCCGCGGAGTTCGCGGTACGAGCTGTTCTCGGCCAGCAGGTCTCCACCGCGGCGGCCCGCACCCACGCGGCCCGGCTCGTCACCGCGCACGGCATACCCGTCGACGACCTCGAAGGCGGCCTCACGCACCTCTTCCCGACGCCGGAGGCACTGGCCGGGGTCGATCCGGACACCCTCGCCTTCCCGCGCAGCCGCCGCACCACCCTCACGACTCTGTTCGCCGCCCTCGCCGACGGCACACTCCGGCTCGGCGCCGACAGCGCCTGGGACGAGGCCCGCGCGCGGCTCGCCGAGCTGCCCGGCTTCGGCCCCTGGACCATCGAGGTCATCGCGATGCGCGCGCTCGGCGACCCCGACGCGTTCCTTCCGACCGACCTCGGGGTCCGCCGTGCCGCGTCCGACCTCGGCCTGCCCGCCACACCTGCGGCGCTCACGGCCCGCGCCGCGGCCTGGCGGCCCTGGCGTGCGTACGCCGTCCAGTACCTCTGGGCCACCGGCGACCACCCCATCAACCACCTGCCTGTCTGAGGAAACCCGACCATGACCCTGACCACGACCACGACCACGACCGGAACGAGAACCCACACGGTCGTCGACAGCCCGTACGGCCCGCTCACCCTCGTCGCCACCGACTCCGTCCTGAGCGGCCTCTACATGACCGGGCAACGCCACCGCCCCGCCGAGGAGACCTTCGGCGAGCCCGACCCGCGCGCCTTCAGAGAGGTGATCCGCCAGCTCGACGCCTACTTCGCGGGCGGGTTGACGGACTTCGACATGCCGCTGCACCTGGAGGGCACGCCGTTCCAGCGCAGTGTCTGGGAGCAGCTGTGCCTGATCCCGTACGGCGAGACCCGCACCTACGGCGAACTCGCCGACGCCCTCGGCAAGCCGGGCGCGTCCCGCGCGGTCGGTCTCGCGAACGGCAAGAACCCGGTCGGGATCATCGTGCCCTGCCACCGGGTGATCGGTTCCACGGGCGGCCTGACCGGTTACGGCGGCGGCCTGGACCGCAAGCAGCGGCTGCTGGCCTTCGAGAGCGGCACGCCGGAGGACGCCCTCTTCTAGAGCCTTCTGGACCGCGGGCACCGGCTCCCCTCGGCCGGTACCGGGGCGCACCTCCGGCCCGTCCGGGAGGCCGGGGCCCACCGAACGGGCCCCACGACCGCGGGGTCGCGCCGGACCTAGACGGCCTCGGTGATCCGCTCCAGGAGACCCGGCAGGGCCGTGCCGATCGGCTCTCGGATGATCTCCGCCGCGCGGTCGTCGTACGGCGTCGGCTCGGCGTTCACGACGATCAGCCGCGCCCCGTTGTCCGCGGCGATGCCCGCCAGCGATGCGGCAGGCTGCACCTGCAGGCTCGACCCCACCGCGATGAAGACCTCGCACGCCTTCGCGATGCCCATCGCCTCACCCAGCACCACGGGGTCCAGGCGCTGCCCGAACATCACCGTCGCCGACTTCAGGATCCCGCCGCACGTCCGGCACGACGGATCGCCCTCTCCCTCGGCGACCCGGACGAGCGCGTCCTTCATGGGGGAGCGCGCATGGCAGCGCGTGCACTCCACCTGGCGTGCGGTGCCGTGCAGTTCGAGGACCTTGCGCTCGGGCATCCCGGCCCGCTGGTGCAGCCCGTCGACGTTCTGCGTGATGACGCGCACCGCGACCCCGTTGCGCGCCTGCTCCAGCGCGGCCACCGCACGGTGTGCCGCGTTCGGCTCGGCCCGCAGCGACGGGCTTTCGCTGCGCATGCGCCACGACCGGCGCCTGATCTCGGGGTCTGCCATGTAGTGGTCGTACGTGACGAGCTTCTCGGCCTCCGGATCGCGCCGCCACAGGCCGTTCGGCCCGCGGTAGTCGGGAATGCCGGAGTCCGTGGAGATCCCGGCACCGCTGAGGATCGCGACGAGAGTCATGCCGCGAGCGTACGCAGCGGAGGCCCGCCGCTGCGAGGCGATTAGCCGCCCGCCGGGTGCCCGTCCACCAGCTCCGCCGGACCCGTGCCCGCCGTGAGCGCGTCGAGGGCGGCCAGGACCCGGGAGCCCAGCGTGCCGAGGAGATACGTCGTGATCTCGTCGCGGGCCACCAGCTTCCAGGAGATCAGCTCCTCCTCCTGCAGTCTGATCGCCGTGAAGTCCTCGCCGTCGAGCACCCCGCCGTCGTAGACGTACGCCACGATCGGCGGGCGCGTCGCGCCCCGCACCCAGTCGACCGCGAGCAGTCGGCCCGGCTCGACGTCCAGGCCGATCTCCTCGAGGGTCTCGCGCCGGGCGGCCTCGCGCGGGGTCTCGCCGGCGTCGGACTCGATCGTCCCGCCCGGGAGGGCCCAGCCCTCGCGGTAGTTGGGCTCGACGAGCAGCACCCGCCCTTCCGTGTCCCGGAAGAGCGTGGCGGCGCCGGAGAGGACACGGGGGAGGCCGGCGATGTACGTGGCGTAGTCCGAGGTGGTCACCGGTGCAGCCTAATCGCCTGTCGGCCGTGCCCGGGACGCCGTGTCAGATGGACGCCAACCGGGCGGTGCGGTCCGCCAGTTCGCCGATCCTCGCGCCGTCGAAGCCGAACACCGCGCTGCGCACGCGGTCCTCCAGCGGCCGGGTCCACTGGGGCGGGATGCCGGACGCGCCGCGGAGCACCCCGGCGACCGAGCCCGCGGTCGCGCCGTTGGAGTCCGTGTCGAGGCCGCCTCGGACGGTGAGGGCGATGGTGGCGGTGAAGTCCCCTGCGCCGTACAGCAGTCCGGCCGTGATGACGGCGGCGTTGGGGACGGTGTGGATCCAGCCCAGCCGCCCGGTCTCCTCCTCCAGCGCGGTGAGGGTGTCCGACCAGGGCAGGCCGCTGTCGTACAGGGCCGTCGTGCGGCGGACCGTACGCGCGAGGCGGCTGCTCGCCGGAATACGGTCGAGGGCCGCGTCGATGGCTTCGCGCGCGTCAGCCGCGGTGAACGCCGCCGCGACCATCGCGGCCGCCCACATCGCCCCGTACACGCCGTTGCCGGTGTGGGACAGGACGGCGTCCCGGCGGGCGAGGGACGCGGCGCGCTGCGGGTCGCCGGGGGAGGCCCAGCCGAAGACGTCCGCGCGGATGAGCGCGCCGATCCATTCCTGGTACGGGTTGTCGTACGTGGCCGTGAGCGGCGGTTTCAGGCCGGCTGTGAGATTGCGGTACGCCGCACGTTCCGCGGTGAACGTCTGCAGATACGGGAGCCTCAGCAGCCACAGCTCGCCGACCTGTTCGGTGGTGAAGCCGAAGCCATGGGTCTCGAGCAGATGCAGTCCGAGGATCGCGTAGTCCACGTCGTCGTCACGGCAACTGCCGTGGATCCGGCCGCGGACGCACTGCCGCCACTCCGGGCGCAGCTCGAATTCCGCTTCGGGCGTGCCCGGTGGGGGCTCGGGGAGGTAGTCGGTGAGCGGGAGTGCGCCGGTGAGCCGGAGGTAGCGGTCGATACGGTCGCGTGTCCAGTAGTCCCCGCGCTCGACGGGCTTCCCGAGCATGTTGCCGGCGATCCGGCCGAGCCAGCCGCCGAGGATCCGGTCGGCCGTCCGCGTGCCTTGATGCGTCATGAGTCGGGTGTACCCGGTTCCGGCTCAGGAATCGGGGAGGTTTGCCCGCAGAATCTCCAGATAGTGCGCGTTGTACATGATCCCGAGGATGTTTCCGAAGGGATCGACGACGGATGCGGTGACGAAGCCCGGGCCGTGCTCCTTCGGCGCCTCGTGCTCCTTCGCACCCAGGGAGCGCAGCCTCTTGAGGGTGTCCGCCAGGTCGTCGACGTGCCAGTAGGTGATCGAGCCGCCGACGTCGGACGTGTGCCCGGCCGGGGCGTAGCGGCTGTCGATGATGCCCAGTTCGTGCTGGTGGTCGCCGATCCGGAACTCGATGTAGCCGGGCTTGTCGAAGTACGGGGGGAGTCCGAGCAGCTCCGTGTACCAGTCCCTCGCCGCGTCCAGGTCGGACGCCCAGAAGCTGATGGTGGTGAGTCCGCGCAGCATGGTGTGTTCCCTTTCCCTCGTCGGGTTCGGTTCCGAAGGTAGGGATGGAATAGGTCGGCTTCTGTCCTCATGGCGCGGAACGCCTCCCTCGCGGGGCGGGCGGGTCGCCGCCGTCGGCGCGGAATGATCGATCAGCTCGTCCGTTCCGTGGTCGCCCCGCCCCACTACGGTGCGAAATACCGCCTTATCAGGGGGTGGCACGCCGTCTGGGGCTGCGGATAGGGTCGGGGCGGCGCGACTGCCTGTTCGAAAGCAAGGGATAGCAAGGTGGCGGACGGAGCAGTTACTGCCGCGCGAGTGCTCGTGGCGGCGGACAAGTTCAAGGGCTCGCTCACGGCCGTGCAGGTCGCGGAGCGGGTGACGGCCGGGCTGCGGCGGGTCGTCCCGGGCCTTCCCGTGGAGACCCTGCCCGTCGCCGACGGCGGCGACGGCACGGTCGCGGCGGCAATCGCCGCGGGGTTCGAGCGCCGTGAGGTGCGGGTGACCGGGCCGACCGGTGAGCCCGTGACGGCTGCGTTCGCGCTGCGCGACACCACTGCGGTGGTGGAGATGGCGGAGGCGTCGGGCCTGCAGCATCTTCCCGCGGGGGTCTTCGCTCCGCTCACGGCGACGACGTACGGCTCGGGCGAGGTGCTGAGCGCCGCGCTGGACGCGGGAGCGCGGACGATCGTGTTCGGCGTCGGGGGCAGCGCGACCACGGACGGCGGGGCAGGGATGCTCTCCGCGCTGGGGGCACACTTCCTGGACGCGGACGGCAAGCCCGTCGGCCCGGGCGGCGGCGCGCTGATCGACGTCGCTACCGCGGATCTGTCGGGACTGGACGCCCGCCTCGAGGACGTCGACCTGGTCCTCGCCAGCGACGTGGACAACCCGCTGACCGGACCGAAGGGTGCGCCCGCCGTCTTCGGCCCGCAGAAGGGCGCGTCGCCCGAGGACGTTGCCGCGCTGGACGCGGCGCTGGCCCACTACGCCTCCGTCCTCGGCCCCGAGCAGGCCGCGCTGCCCGGCGCGGGCGCCGCGGGCGGCATCGGCTACGGCGCGCTGGTCGTGCTCGGTGCGCGCTTCCGCCCCGGCATCGAGGTCATGCTCGACATCCTCGGCTTCGCCCCGGCGCTGTCCCGGGCGACGCTCATCATCACCGGCGAGGGCTCCCTGGACGAACAGACCCTGCACGGCAAGGCCCCGGCGGGCGTCGCCGCAGCGGCCCGTGCGGAGGGCAAGGAAGTCGTCGCGGTCTGCGGCCGCCTCGCGCTCCCGCCCGAGGCGCTCGGCAAGGCGGGCATCCGCCGGGCGTACGCCCTCCTGGACCTGGAGCCGGACCCCGCGGTCTGCATGGCGCAGGCGGGTCCGCTGCTGGAGCGCCTCGCGGAGAACATCGCACGGGACTTCCTCGCCGGAAGCTGACCCTCGGCCCTCGATCCAGCGGCCGCGTGCCCCCGCCGGTAAGCGCCCGGCTGGGGCACGCGCGTGTCCCTACCACCAGTAGCTGGGATACCGGGGCGTCTTCCCGCTGCGCCCCACGACGATGCCCACGGCGACGATGACCGCAGTGGCCAGCAGCAGAAGCAGCAGGAAGCTTGCCGGAGCGGGCTCGGTGAGCACCACGATGACCGACGTCGCGGCGGCGGGTGAGTGCGGCGCACGGGCCAGCCCCATCGCGCCGATGGCGAGACCGCCGGCCACCGCGGCGGTCCACAGGGAACTGCCGCCCATCGCAAGGGCGATGAAACCGACGACGGTGGAGATGAGCTGGCCGCCCACGACGCTGCGGGGCTGGGCGAGCGGCAGCGCCGGGGCGGCGAAGACGAGAGCGGCACTGGCGGCGAGCGGCGGGATGAGCACCGTCTGGTGGAGTGCGGCGCCGATCGCGACCAGGAGGACCAGCGCCACCAGGCTGCCCAGGGTGGCGACCGAGATGGCGGACTTCGCCGCGCGTGAGGGGGCCTTGCCGGCCCAGGCGGTGGCGACGCGTCTGGCGGCGGTGTGCTCGGTCGTCGAGGTGTCGGTCACGGATGTTCCCTCCCGCAGAGCTGCCCGGAACTGGTGGGAGAACCATACTGTATGCAGTATGCATTGGTCCCATGTGAGTCGTCGATTGCGGCAGGTGGGGCGATGGGCGACAGCAGGAACGCCTAGGCGCGGCGGGTCGGCCGTCGACCAACTCCCCGTGTCTGGGGAGCCGTTGCTGCTGGAGTCGGTGAACGCGGCGTATGCCGGGGCGGAGCGCGTGGCTCCGCCGTGTACTGCGCGAGCCGGCCGCGGCCCGGACGCAGGACCGCGCCCCGGACCCGGCGGACGGCGCGGTGGCCGATACGACGGCCAGGGCTGCCGCCCAGTGGCAGGAGCTGGGCGCCGGGCCGTTTTACGAGGCCGGGCCGAGATGGCTGGAGAGTGATCTCCTTCGGGGGCGCCCCGCACGGCCGCCTCCGCGGCGACGACAGCGCCTCAGGAGCGACGCGCCCCTCGCCCTGACGGCCGGCGGTCACCGGGGCAGGCTCTGGGTGGCGTGCCACATGCGCCGGGACAGGTCACCTTCCCTGAAGGCGTGGACCTCGTCGAGCGCGGTTCCGGCTCCCGCTCTTCCGCCAGGGTCCGGCGGTCCGGTCCTCCCGGCGCCCCTGTGTGAGTCAGCCTGGAGGGCCCCGGTGCTCGGTCGATGACGGCAGGCGCCGCACAACCGGTACCCGGCCAGTGCCAGGGCCTGTCAGGCCGGGCGGTTGCGTGCGTAGTGGCGCTGAGCCTTGGCGCGGTTGCCACAACCCGCCATGGAGCACCAGCGCCGGGTGCCGTTCTTGGACACGTCGAAGAAGTGCAGCAGGCACTCGTGGTTCGCGCACGGGCGGATCCGGTCGGGTCGGTCGGCGAGCAGGCGCAGCCAGTTCTCGGCCGCTGACCAGGCCGGCAGCCAGGACGGCTCGTCCACCTCGGCGTCGTCCTCCGGTCGCCCGTCGGAGCCGAGCAGGTGGCGGACACGTCCGTGCGCCAGCACCGCATTGAGCGCGTCGACGGCCTCCGCCGAGGGCTGCGCGGGCGAGGCGACGAGCGCATCGAGCGCTGCCCGGGCCTGGAGGAGCCGATCCAGCGTGTCGCGGCCGGCCGGAACGGGACGGCCGCCGAGTGCCTCGTGCACGAGAGGGCTGCCCAGCCATGCGGACAGGCCGTCGACGGAGTCCAGCAGGTCGTGGCGGCCGTCCGTGTCGATCCAGCGAGTGTTGAGGAGATCGACGGAGAGCGGCTCGCCGGTCAGCGGGCGGGGGTCGGCCTCGATGGTGGGCGGCACAGGAAGTTCCCTCCTTCGCGGTGGGCAGGGCGCACAGGTCGCAGTGTGTCCACCATAACCGGTCATGCCGTGATCAGCAGTTGACGCTCCGAGTACGACGAAGGGCCCGGGTGCCGTGCACCCGGGCCCTTCGTCGTCGTACGGATGTGGCCGCGTCGGCCGTTACGGCAGCTGCGCCGAAGCCCGCGCCTCACGTCGGTTGTCCCGGAACGTATTCACCCGCCGCGCCGTGGCGAACAGCGGGATCGTCGCCGCCAGCACGATCTGCAGCGCGCAGCCGGTCTGGAGCAGCATCTGACCGCCCGGCGCGTCGAACGCCCACGCCGCGAGCAGTCCCATCGCCGCCACGATCCAGCTGAGCATCGCCACCGCGAGGACACCGCGCGGCTTCGGGTACTCGACCCGGCTCACCATCAGCCAGGCCGTGCCGATGATCGCGAGGAGCGTCGGGATGAACGGCAGCTCGAGCAGCACGATCGAGACGACCGTCAGCGCGCCGAAGGGGCTCGGCATGCCCTGGAACATGCCGTCCTTCATCGTCACGCACGAGAATCTGGCCAGTCGCAGCACGACCGCGAGCAGCACCACGATCGCGGCGACCGCCGAGACCTTCTGGTGGGCGTCGTCGGCGACCATCCCGTACACGAGGACGAAGTACGCCGGGGCCAGCCCGAAGCTGATCAGGTCGGACAGGTTGTCCAGCTCCGCGCCCATCGGCGAGCTGCGCAGCTTGCGTGCCACGAGCCCGTCGCAGAGGTCGAAGACCGCCGCGCAGAGCATGAGGATCACGGCGGTGGCGGCGGAGTGCCGGGCCATGCCGCTCTCGCCGCTGCCGACGAGATGGGGGATCAGGATCCCGGTGGTGGTGAAGTACACCGCCATGAATCCACACGTCGCGTTACCGAGCGTGAGGGTGTCCGCTATCGAGAGCCGGAGGGAGAGGGGCATCTCCTCGGCTTCGTCGGCGGCCCCGGGCGCGGACGCGGACTCGGAGCCCTCGGCATCCGAAGCCCAGCCCGTCTGTGTCTCGGGATCAATCACGGTCAATGCGAGTCACCCCCGCAGTCGTGGCCTGGCCGACCTCGACAGCGACCTCGACACCTGCGGGAAGGTAGATGTCGACCCGCGAGCCGAAGCGGATCAGGCCGATGCGCTCACCCTGCTCGACCTTGGTGCCCTGCGGGATGTAGGGAACGATGCGACGGGCGACGGCGCCCGCGATCTGCACCATCTCGATGTCACCGAGCTCGGTGTCGAAGTGCCAGACAACGCGCTCGTTGTTCTCGCTCTCCTTGTTGAACGCCGGGACGAATCCGCCGGGCACGTGCTCGACGGACGTCACCGTGCCGGCGAGCGGAGCGCGGTTGACGTGGACGTTCAGCGGGCTCATGAAGATGGCGACACGGGTGCGCCCGTCCTTCCACGGCATGATGCTCTGCACCACACCGTCGGCCGGAGAGATGACCCGGCCCTGGGCGATCTCGCGCTCGGGGTCGCGGAAGAACCACAGCATGCCCGCCGCGAGTGCGGTGGCGGGCACGGCGATGGCCGCGGCGCGCTTCGACCGGCGCGCACGCGCCAGGCTCAGGGCCGCGGTCGCGACGGTCGGCAGGAGCCACGGCGATGCTCCGCGCGCGAGGCGTACGCCGAGCAGGCTGTCGCGAGGTGCAGAGGTTTGGCTGTGGGGCATGGATGACCTTCGTAGCGGATGATGCCGCGCTGGCAACAGGGGGACGGCGGCTTTCCGGCGATGCTATCGGTTGCGGACCGCAACTGGGCAAGCCGGAACTCGAGTCGGCGGCCGGAAGGCGATGACAGGGTGTGATCTTCTTCGCGGCCGAACCGACTCAAAAGCGACGATCAGCCCTGGAACCGGTACTCCTCGAGGAGCCGACGACCAATGATCATTTTCTGGATCTCGGCGGTACCTTCGCCGATCAGCAGCATCGGAGCCTCGCGGTAGAGGCGCTCGATCTCGTACTCCTTGGAGAAGCCGTAACCGCCGTGGATGCGGAAGGCGTCCTCGACGACTTCCTTGCAGTACTCGGATGCGAGGTACTTCGCCATCCCTGCCTCCAGGTCGTTTCGCTCCCCGGAGTCCTTTTTGCGTGCCGCGTTGACCATCATGGCATGGGCCGCCTCGACCTTGGTAGCCATCTCGGCGAGCTTGAACTGAATGGCCTGGTGCTGCGCGATCGGCTTCCCGAAAGTGTGCCGCTGCTGGGCGTAAGAGACGCCCAGCTCGAAGGCCCGCTGGGCGACGCCACAGCCGCGCGCCGCGACGTTCACGCGGCCGACCTCCACTCCGTCCATCATTTGGTAAAACCCTCGGCCCGTGGTGCCGCCGAGAACCCGATTGGCCGGAATGCGCAGTCCGTCCATGATGAGCTCGGTCGTGTCGACGCCCTTGTAGCCCATCTTGTCGATCTTCCCCGGGATGGTGAGGCCGGGCCGGACCTCTCCGAAGCCGGGCTCCTTCTCGATCAGGAAGGTCGTCATCGACTTGTGCCGAGCGGTGCCCTCGGGGTGTCCTTCGTCACTCCGGACGAGCACCGCGACGAGGGTCGACGTGCCGCCGTTCGTCAGCCACATCTTCTGGCCGTTCAGGACGTACTCGTCGCCGTCCTTCACCGCCTTCGACGTGATAGCCGACACGTCCGAGCCGAGGCCCGGCTCGGACATCGAGAACGCGCCACGCACCTCGCCGGCCGCCATCCGGGGCAGGAAGTAGTCCTTCTGCTCCTGGGTGCCGTGCTGCTTCAGCATGTACGCCACGATGAAGTGCGTGTTGATGATGCCCGAGACGGACATCCAGCCACGCGCGATCTCCTCGACGCACAGCGCGTACGTGAGCAGGGACTCGCCCAGGCCTCCGTACTCCTCCGGGATCATCAGGCCGAAGAGCCCGAGCTCCTTGAGGCCGTCGACGATCTGCTGCGGGTACTCGTCGCGGTGTTCCAGCTCCGTCGCGACCGGAAGGATCTCCTTGTCGACAAAGTCCCGGACGGTCGACAGGATCTCCTGCTGGATGTCGGTCAGACCAGCGGTCTGGGCGAGTCGGGCCATGACTACTTCTCCGCCTTCTTCGAGGGCTCGATCAGCTCCGGGCGGCCCGGCTGCTCGCCGCCGCGCTCCTTGATGTACGTCTCGGTGGGGACCATCACCTTGCGGCGGAACACGCACACGAGCGTGCCGTCCTGCTTGTAGCCCTTGGTCTCGACGTAGACGATCCCGCGGTCCGACTTGGACCGGGACGGCGTCTTGTCGAGGACCGTCGTCTCGCCGTAGATCGTGTCGCCGTGGAAGGTCGGCGCCACGTGCCGCAGCGACTCGATCTCCAGATTGGCGATGGCCTTGCCGGAGACGTCCGGCACGGACATGCCGAGCAGCAGCGAGTAGATGTAGTTGCCCACGACGACGTTCTTCCCGAAATCTGTCGTCTTCTCCGCATAGTTGGTGTCCATGTGGAGCGGGTGATGGTTCATCGTCAGGAGACAGAAGAGGTGGTCGTCGTACTCCGTGACCGTCTTCCCGGGCCAGTGCTTGTAGACCGCCCCGACCTCGAACTCCTCGTACGTGCGTCCGAACTGCATGGTGCTCAGGCCTCCGGGGCTTCGAACTTCGAGGTGCGGGTCATACCGGCGGCGCGGCCCTTGCCGGAGATGACCAGGGCCATCTTGCGGCTGGCCTCGTCGATCATCTCGTCACCGAGCATCGCGGAGCCCTTCTTCCCGCCGGCCTCGGACGTGTAGTACTCGTACGCGTCCAGGATCAGCTCGGCGTGGTCGAAGTCCTCCTGGGAGGGCGAGAAGAGCTCGTTGGCCGCGGAGACCTGGTCCGGGTGGAGCACCCACTTGCCGTCGAAGCCGAGGGCGGCGGCCCGCTGGGCGACGGCACGGTAGCCCTCCTGGTTGCGGATCTGCAGGTAGGGGCCGTCGATCGCCTGGAGGTTGTTGGCGCGGGCGGCCATCAGGATCTTCATCAGGATGTAGTGGTAGGCGTCGGCGTCGTAGCCGGGCGGCTGCTCGCCGACGACCAGGGACTTCATGTTGATGGAGGCCATGAAGTCGGCCGGGCCGAAGATGATCGTCTCGACGCGCTGCGAGGCCGTGGCGATCGCGTTGACGTTGTTGAGGCCCTGGGCGTTCTCGATCTGCGCCTCGATGCCGATCTTGCCGACCTCGAAGCCCATGGTCTTCTCGATCTGGGTCAGCAGGAGGTCGAGGGCGACGACCTGCTCGGCGTCCTGGACCTTCGGCAGCATGATGCAGTCGAGGTTCTGGCCCGCGCCCTCGACGACGGTCACGACGTCCCGGTACGTCCAGTGGGTCGTCCAGTCGTTGACCCGCACGACGCGCGTCTTGCCCGTCCAGTCGCCCTCGTTGAGGAACTTGACGATGGTGTGCCGCGCCTCGGGCTTGGCCAGCGGCGCGCACGCGTCCTCCAGGTCGAGGAAGACCTGGTCGGCCGGCAGCCCCTGGGCCTTCTCCAGGAAGCGCGGGTTCGAACCGGGGACCGCGAGGCAGGAGCGGCGCGGGCGCAGCCGGTTCACGGGGGACGGCGTGGTCATGCGGGGACCTCCAGAGGGTCGAGCTTGTTCGCTTTGCGGATCTCGTCGACGATACGGCCGATGATCTCCGTGATGCCGAAGTCCTTCGGGGTGAAGACGGCGGCCACACCCGCACGCTTCAGGTCCTCGGCGTCGCTGTTCGGGATGATCCCGCCCACGATCACCGGGATGTCGGACGCGCCCGCCTCACGCAGGCGCGACAGTACGTCAGGCACCAGCTCGGCGTGCGAGCCGGACAGGATCGACAGGCCCACGCAGTGCACGTCCTCCGCGAGGGCGGCGTTGACGATCTGCTCGGGCGTGAGCCGGATGCCCTGGTAGACCACCTCGAAGCCCGCGTCGCGTGCCCGTACGGCGATCTGCTCGGCACCGTTGGAGTGCCCGTCCAGGCCGGGCTTGCCGACCAGCAGCCGCAGCCGGCCCGAGGCCAGCTCGTCGGCGGTACGGGCCACCTTCTCGCGTACGAGAGCCATCGGGGTGCCTTCCTCGGCGGTCACCGCGACCGGCGCGGACGAGACGCCCGTGGGAGCACGGAACTCGCCGAAGACGTCCCGCAGCGCCCACGCCCACTCGCCGGTGGTGACACCCGCGCGGGCGCACTCGACGGTGGCAGCCATCAGATTGCCGTCACCGGCCGCCGTGGCCTTCAGGACGGCCAGCGCCTCCTGGGCGCGGCCCTCCTCGCGGTTGTCACGCCACTCGTGGAGCTTGGCGACGACACGCGCCTCGTTCGCCGGGTCGACCGTCATGATCGCGGTGTCGAGGTCCGCGGTGAGCGGGTTGGGCTCGGTGGTCTCGAAGATGTTGACGCCGACGATCTTCTCGTCACCGGCCTCGATCCGGGCGCGCCGCTCGGCGTGCGAGGACACCAGCTGCGACTTCAGATAGCCGGACTCGACGGCGGCCATCGCGCCGCCCATCTCCTGGATGCGGTCGATCTCGGCGAGCGACTCCTCGACCAGGGCGTCCACCTTGGCCTCGACGACGTGCGAGCCCGCGAAGATGTCCTCGTACTCCAGGAGATCGCTCTCGTGCGCGAGAACCTGCTGGATGCGCAGCGACCACTGCTGGTCCCAGGGCCGGGGCAGACCCAGTGCCTCGTTCCACGCCGGGAGCTGTACGGCGCGGGCGCGGGCGTCCTTCGACAGGGTCACGGCCAGCATCTCGAGGACGATGCGCTGGACGTTGTTCTCCGGCTGGGCCTCGGTCAGGCCGAGGGAGTTGACCTGGACTCCGTAGCGGAAGCGGCGCTGCTTGTCGTTCTCGATGCCGTAGCGCTCGCGGGTCACCTTGTCCCAGATGCGGCCGAAGGCGCGCATCTTGCACATCTCCTCGATGAAGCGGACGCCCGCGTTCACGAAGAAGGAGATACGGGCGACGACATCGCCGAACTTCTCCGCCGGCACCTGCCCCGAGTCACGGACCGCGTCCAGGACGGCGATCGCCGTGGACATCGCGTAGGCGATCTCCTGGACCGGCGTGGCCCCGGCTTCCTGCAGGTGGTAGCTGCAGATGTTGATCGGGTTCCACTTGGGGATGTTCGCCACGGTGTAGGTGATCATGTCGGTCGTCAGGCGCAGCGACGGCCCGGGCGGGAAGACGTGCGTCCCGCGCGACAGGTACTCCTTGACGATGTCGTTCTGCGTCGTCCCCTGGAGCTTGGTGATGGCCTCCTTGTCGAGACCTTGCTCCTCGGCGACCACCTGGTAGAGCGCCAGCAGCCACATCGCGGTGGCGTTGATGGTCATCGAGGTGTTCATCTGCTCCAGGGGGATGTCCTGGAACAGCCGGCGCATGTCACCGAGGTGCGAGACCGGGACCCCGACCCGGCCGACCTCGCCGCGGGCGAGGATGTGGTCGGGGTCGTAGCCGGTCTGCGTGGGCAGGTCGAAGGCGACCGAGAGGCCGGTCTGACCCTTGGCCAGGTTGCGCCGGTACAGCTCGTTGGACGCCTCTGCCGTGGAGTGACCGGCGTACGTGCGCATGAGCCACGGCCGGTCCTTCTGACGCTCTGTCATCTGACGGACCTCTGACTCAGACGTTCCGGAAGCGGTTGATCGCGTCGAGGTGCTTGGCGCGCATCTCCTCGTCACGCACGCCCATGCCCTCGCGCGGCGCGAGCGCGAGCACACCGACCTTGCCCTGGTGCACGTTGCGGTGCACGTCGTGCGCGGCCTGGCCGGTCTCCTCCAGGGAGTAGACCTTCGACAGGGTGGGGTGGATCTTGCCCTTGGCGATCAGGCGGTTGGCCTCCCACGCCTCGCGGTAGTTCGCGAAGTGCGAACCGATGATCCGCTTCAGCGACATCCACAGGTAGCGGTTGTCGTACTCGTGGTTGTAGCCCGACGTGGAGGCGCAGGTGACGATGGTGCCGCCCTTGCGCGTGACGTACACGGAGGCGCCGAAGGTCTCGCGGCCCGGGTGCTCGAAGACGATGTCGACGTCCTCGCCGCCCGTGAGCTCGCGGATGCGCTTGCCGAAGCGCTTCCACTCCTTCGGGTCCTGGGTGTGCTCGTCCTTCCAGAACTTGTAGTCCTCGGCGTTCCGGTCGATGATCGCCTCGGCGCCCATGGCCCGGCAGATGTCGGCCTTCTGGTCGCTGGAGACGACACAGATCGGGTTGGCGCCGCCGGCCAGCGCGAACTGGGTGGCGTACGAGCCGAGCCCGCCGCTCGCGCCCCAGATCAGGACGTTGTCACCCTGCTTCATCCCGGCGCCGTTGCGGGAGACCAGCTGGCGGTACGCGGTGGAGTTGACGAGACCCGGGGCCGCCGCCTCCTCCCAGCTCAGGTGCTTGGGCTTGGGCATGAGCTGGTTCGACTTGACCAGGGCTATCTCCGCCAGGCCGCCGAAGTTGGTCTCGAAGCCCCAGATGCGCTGCTCGGGGTCGAGCATCGTGTCGTTGTGGCCGTCCGAGCTCTCCAGCTCGACGGAGAGGCAGTGTGCGACGACCTCGTCACCGGGGTGCCAGGCGTTGACGCCGGGGCCGGTGCGCAGGACGACGCCCGCGAGGTCGGAGCCGATGATGTGGTACGGCAGGTCGTGGCGCTTGGTGAGCTCGGAGAGCTTTCCGTAGCGCTCCAGGAAGCCGAAGGTCGAGAGCGGCTCGAAGATCGAGGTCCAGACCGAGTTGTAGTTGACCGAGCTGGCCATGACCGCGACCAGCGCCTCGCCGGGGCCGAGCTCCGGGACGGGCACGTCGTCGAGGTGGAGTGACTTGCGCGGGTCCTTCTCGCGCGTGGTCAGGCCCGAGAACATCTCGGTCTCGTCCTTGTGCACGGTCACCGCACGGTACGACTCGGGGAGGGGAAGTGCGGCGAAGTCGGCGGACGTCGTGTCCGGCGACTGAATTGCGTCCAGGATTTCCTTCACGGTGTTGCCTCCGGCGAAGAGCGTTCGACTTCGGGAACGCTGAGGGGAACGTCGGGGAAGTGCTGCTGTGGAGGTGCCGTCGGTTCGGCGTGGGTGGTGCTGTGGCAGCGCTTTTGTGGGCGCGGGAGGTTGCCTGTGACGCAGGCGTCCGGGCGCGCGAGCCGGGAGGCTTGCGGGGACAGCCGACGTACGACAGTTGTCTGCACGCCGGCCGCCCGGACAACATCAACGTATGGCACCGCGTGCCAGGCCGCAAGACACTGGGTGCCAACAATTTCACTCAGATGCAATCTGGCCGTCACAGATGAGCGATGATCGATCGCGCGTTCCGATGTGGATCAGAAAGGTTCACGCCGTGGATGCCGGAGATTCGGAAGCGCGGTTCATGATCGCCCGGAAGATCACCCCTCGAAGAGAGCAGGGAACAACGTTGTCATCGACTCTTTCGTCACCGTCTCGTCGGACGCTGCTGGCCGCGGGCGTCGCCGGCGCCGCCACCGCACTGCTGGGCGCCGGGCCGGCCGCCGCCGCGGCCCCCAAGCCGACCGCCGGCGTGCGTGTCCTGACCTACAACATCCACCACGGAGCGAGCGGTGCCGAGGTCTTCGACCTGGAGCGCGTTGCCACGGTGATCGAGGCGGTGCGCCCCGACATCGTCGGTCTGCAGGAGGTGGACCGCCACTGGTCCGCGCGCAGCCAGTGGCTCGACCTTCCGGAGTGGTTCTCGGAGCGGCTGGGGATGCGCTACGTGTACGGCGCCAACCTCGACCTCGATCCGCTGGTGCCCGGCGATCCGCGCCGGCAGTACGGCACCGCGATCCTGACCCCTTGGCCGGTCAAGTCCTCGAGCAACATCCTGCTGCCCAAGCTGGGCACGCACGAGCAGCGCGGTCTGCTCCAGGCGGAGATCGTGGTCAACGGCTCCCGGGTGCGGTTCGCCAACACCCACCTGCAGCACAACGACGCCTTCGAGCGCCGGCTGCAGACAGCCAGGATCCGTGAGCTGCTCGGCGACGACGCCGACCGCACGATCCTCGTCGGCGACCTGAACGCCCTCCCCGGCACCCCCGAGATGCTGACCATGACCGGGTTCCTGAAGGACGCGTGGACCGAGGTGGGCTCGGGTGACGGGTACACCCACGACTCCGAGCACCCGCACGCCCGTATCGACTACGTGATGCACTCGTCCGACGTCCGGGCGGAGAGCGCGGCCGTGATCACGAGCGACCCGCTGGCCTCCGACCACCTCCCGGTCGCCGCCGACCTGCGGGTCGACAAGGGTCGCCACTGACCCCGGAGCCGTACCGGTCCGTCCGCGGCACGGTACGGCGGTCAGCTCCGTCCGTGCAGCGCCTGCTCGATCGTGCGCATGACCTCCGGCAGCGGCGCATCCGTGCGGGCAACGGCCACCAGGACCTCGCCGGTCGACTGCACCTGGGCGGCCGGGCCACGGCCGGGGGCGGGGGTGCGGCCGGCGCCGATGCCGGTACCGAAGGTGTCGCGGACGATGTCGAAGGCGTGGTCCAGCTGCGCCTCCACGTCACCCTGGCCGCCCGCCCGCAGCCAGCGCCGCAGCACATGGTTGTGCGCGGTGACGACCGCGGACGCGGCCACCTCCGCGAGCAGCGGGTCGTCGTTGCCGTCGTGGTGGTCGCGCTCGTCGAAGTGGCCCAGCAGATAGCGCGTGAACAGTCGCTCGTAGCGGGCCACCGAGGCGATCTCGCGCTCCCGCAGCGTGGGCACCTCGCGGGTGAGGCGGTAGCGCTCGACCGAGACCGCCGGCGAGGACGCGTACATCTTCATGACTTCCTTGATGCCGCGGCACACGGTGTCGAGCGGATGCTCGTGCGCGGGGGCGGCGTTCAGCACCGCCTCGGCGCGGACCAGCGTGTCGTCGTGGTCCGGGAAGATCGCCTCTTCCTTGGAGCGGAAGTGCCGGAAGAAGGTCCGGCGCGCGACTCCCGCAGCCGCCGCGATCTCGTCGACCGTCGTCGCCTCGTACCCCTTGGTCGCGAAGAGTTCCATCGCGGCCGCGGCCAGTTCCCGGCGCATCTTGAGCCGTTGAGCGGCTGCGCGGCTGCCTGCGGCGCTCTCCGGGGCCTCGGAGGCGGCGCTGGCACGGGGTGACTTGGGGGGCTGGGGCATGACCTGAACGTACTGCATCTGTGCAGGAGAGCGCGCCTCTGGGGGAGGGCCGCCCGAAGAACGGAGCAGCCCTCCCCAGGGCCCCTGCGGCTCAGCGACGGGCATATTCGCGGAAGCCGCGCCCCGTCTTGCGGCCGAGGCAGCCGGCGGCCACCAGGTGCTCGAGCAGAGGAGCGGGAGCCAGGCCCGGGTCGCGGAACTCGCGGTGGAGCACCTTCTCGATGGCGAGCGAGACGTCGAGTCCGACGACGTCGAGCAGTTCGAAGGGCCCCATCGGGTAGCCGCCGCCGAGCTTCATCGCGGCGTCGATGTCGTCGAGCGAGGCGTAGTGCTCCTGGACCATCTTGATCGCGTTGTTGAGGTACGGGAACAGCAGCGCGTTGACGATGAAGCCGGCGCGGTCGCCGCAGTCCACCGGGTGCTTCCTGATCTTCGTGGTGACCTCACGGACCGTGGCGTGGACGTCGTCCGCGGTCAGGACCGTACGGACCACCTCGACGAGCTTCATCGCCGGGGCGGGGTTGAAGAAGTGCATGCCGATGACGTCCTGCGGGCGCGAGGTGGCGCGGGCGCAGGCGACGACGGGCAGCGAGGAGGTGGTGGTGGCGAGCACCGCGCCCGGCTTGCAGACCTTGTCGAGCGTGGCGAACAGCTGCTGCTTGATGTCCAGGTCCTCCGCGACGGCCTCCACGGCCAGGTCGACCTCGGAGAAGGCGTCGAGCGAGTCGGCCGGGGTGATCCGGGCCAGCGTCTCCTCGCGGGCCTCGGCGGTCATCCTGCCCTTGTCGACAGAGCGCGAAAGAGACTTGGTGATGCGGGACTTGGCCGTCTCGGCCTTCTCCTGGCTGCGGGCGGCGAGGACCACGTCGTACCCGGCCTTGGCGAAGACCTCGGCGATGCCGCTCGCCATCGTGCCGGACCCGGCGACACCCACCACGCGGACCGGACGGCCGCCGGTGATCTGTGCGGCCTCGAGCGGCGTCAGCGCGTCGCGCACCACCGTGCCGCTGTCCGGCGCCTCGTACGTGTAGAAGCCGCGGCCCGACTTGCGGCCGGTCAGGCCCGCCTCGCTGAGCTGCTTCAGGATCGGGGCGGGCGCGTGCAGCCGGTCCCCGGACTCGGCGTACATGGCGTCGAGGACGGTACGGGCGGTGTCGATGCCGATCAGGTCGAGCAGCGCGAGCGGGCCCATCGGGAGGCCGCAACCGAGCTTCATCGCGGCGTCGATGTCCTCGCGTGACGCGTACTTCGCCTCGTACATCGCGGCGGCCTGGTTGAGGTAGCCGAAGAGCAGTCCGTCCGCGACGAAGCCCGGCCGGTCGCCGACCGCGACGGGCTCCTTGCCCAGGTCACGGGCGAGCGCGGTGACGGCCTCCACCGCCTGCGGGGAGGTCAGCACCGAGGAGACCACCTCGACGAGCTTCATCGCCGGGGCCGGGTTGAAGAAGTGCAGGCCCAGGACGCGCTCGGGGTGCGCCGAGTCGGCGGCGAGGCGGGTGACGGACAGGGCGTTGGTGCCGGTCGCCAGGATCGCGTCCGGGCGGAGGATGGAGTCCAGCTCCCGGAAGACCTGCTGCTTGGTCTCGTACGACTCGGGCACGACCTCGATCACGAGGTCCGCGTCCGCGGCCGCCTGCAGGTCGGAGAAGGTGCGGAAGCGTGCGAGGACGTTCCGGCGCTCCTCCTCGGTGATGCGCTCGCGTTCGACGGCGCGCGCAGTGGCGGCTTCGAGGGCGGTGACGGCGTGGTGGGCGGCGGCGTCGGTGATGTCGATGCCGATGACCTCGTGGCCGGCGCGGGCGAGGACCTCGGCGATGCCGGTGCCCATCGTGCCGAGGCCGACGACGGCGATGGTGGAGAGAGGGGTGTCCATCACGGGACTCCAGGAATGAGTGACGACTGAGGGAGGGCGCGCGTGCGCAAGGGGCGCGGAGGTGCGCGGAGGTGCGTGTCGCGGTGAGGCGCGCGGCGATGCGCGCCCTGGGGCCGACGGACTCTGTCCCGGAGTCGCGTCGTACAGAACTGCCGAACCGACAAGCTCCCCCATAGCCATACGGCAGGGGAGGTGCTCCGGGCGGCTGCGTCACCAGGCCGTCAAGAGCTGCGGGTGTGACCCGCTCACATGAGGTTAACCCGTGAGTAATGAGCGCGCCAGCCCTGTGCGGATGTGATCTGCGCCGCGTGCCGCTCCTCTACGCTGCTGGGCATGGACGCGGATCTGCTCGACCTCGCCCGCCGCACCGAAGCGGAGCTGACCGGTCCGGCCGACGAGGAGCTGCACCGGCGGCTGACCGCCACCGTGGACCTCGACGCGCTGGCCGCGGTGCTGACCGAGGGCGAGCGTCCCTTGTGGGCGCGCGAGATCGCCGCCTTCCGCCTCGGCTGTGCCAGGGACCACCGCGCCTTCGAATCGCTCGTGCTGCTCCTCAACCACCGCGATCCCGAGCGCTGCGTCTCCGCCTCCTACGCCCTGACCCGCCTCGGCGACCCCCGCACCCCCCGCGCGGCCGCCGCCCTCGCCACCAATGAGCTGCGCGTCGCCTACGCCCTGCTCCCGGTCCGTCTCCTCACCCGGCTCCGCGCCCCCGAATCGGCCCCGGCTCTGATCACCACCCTGCAGCGGCGGCTGGCGCCGGGCGACCCTCACTGGCGCGTCGCCCTCGCCTGCGTCGAAGGCCTCGGCGCGCTCGCCGACGAACGCGCCCGCCCGGTTCTGGAGTCGGCCCTCGCTCACCCCCGGCTGTCCGCAGCCGCCTCCGCGGCGCTCAGCCGCCTCACGTAGCGGACCTCGGGCACCGCGACCCCGCCCACATCGAACGGCTCCTCGGCACTGTCCGGTGCGAACCCGCCTTCCCGTAGAAGCGGCGCGCCGCCGACCAGCTCGCCGTTCTCGTCCAGGGCGATCTGACCGGATATCGCAATGAACCTGCCGTGCCCATGACCACATGGGTGTAGCCGGTGCCGGGAACGACGCCGTCAGGGGCGTGGACGTGGCTGAGGTGCGAAGGCCGGTCCGACGGCAGGTGCGAAGTCATGTCCCGCATTCTGGCGCACACCACTGACGGCGCCCCGCTCAGCGTGAGTGCCCGAGAGCCCGGTGCAGCGCCGCCCCGGTGCGGGCCTGGTCCCGCGTGCCGGCACGGGGCGCGGCCTTCAGGGGCTTCGGCTCCGGCGTGCGTGCGCAGACGGCGTCCGCCTCCCCGGTCGTGCTCGACGAGGGCACCCTGCCGGTGGCCAGATAGTCCGTCAGATAGCGGTCCAGGCACCTGTTCCCACCCAGGGTGATCCCGTGGTTTCCGCCGCCCTGCTCGACGACCAGACGGGAACCGTGCAACTGGTGGTGGACGGCGACGCCTCCCTCGTACGGCGTCGCCGCGTCGTCCGTCGCCTGGAAGACGAGCACCGGGGGGAGGGCGACGTTCGAGACGTCCGTCGGGCGGAGCGGCGGGACGGGCCAGGTGGCGCACGGTGCGTTGTACCAGGCGTTGTTCCAGGTGGAGAAGGGCGCCTTGGCGTGGAGCGCCCAGTTGTCGCTGCGCCAGAGCGACCAGGCCCTCGGCCACTCGGAGTCGCGGCACTGCACCGCCGTGTAGACGGAATAGCCGTTGTCGCGCTCACTGTCGGGCGCGCCGAAGTTCTCGTACGCCTTCACCAGCGGAGCCGCGTCCTTGCGCGTCACGTACGCAGCGAACGCGTCGGCCAGGTGCGGCCAGTAGCCGTCGTAGTAGCCGCCCGGCAGGAACGTGTCCTCCAGTTCGCCGGGGCCGACCTTCCCGCCCGCCGGGGTCCGGCCCAGCGCATCCCGCATCGTGTACCACGCCGCCTCGACCTCGGCCGGGTCGCTGCCGAGCCGGTACGTCGCGTGGTGCCTGGCCACCCATGCGGCGAAGGCCTTGTGGCGGGCGTCGAAGGCGAGGTCCTGGGCGAGGTTGGCGTCGTACCAGACACCGTTCGGGTCCACCGCGGAGTCGAACACCGCGCGCCGCACCCGGTGCGGGAAGTGCTTGGCGTACACGGCACCCAGATACGTGCCGTAGGAGTACCCCAGGTAGGAGATCTGCGGGGCGCCGAGTGCCTGGCGGATGACGTCCATGTCCTTGGCCGTGCTCACGGTGTTCATATGGGGCAGCACGTCCCCGTACTTGGCGGCGCAGGCCTGGGTGAACGCCGCCGCCCGCGCCAGATTCGCATCCTCCGCCTGTTGCGCGTGCGGCACCGAGTCGGGTCGTACGGGCGCGAAGTGGCCGGGTTTGCAGTCGAGCGCCGGCCGGGAGGAGCCCACACCGCGCGGGTCGAAGCCGATGACGTCGTACTGCGCGGCGACCTTCGGGGGCAGCGAGGCCGCGACGAACCCGGCCAGTTCCACTCCGCTCCCACCCGGGCCGCCCGGGTTGACGAGCAGGGGCCCCTGGAAGGTCCTGGCGGTGTGCCGTACGCGGGACAGCGCGAGCGTGATCTGCCGCCCGCCAGGCTGCGCATGGTCGAGCGGCACCTTCAACGCGGAGCATTCGAGCCTGGGATGCTCGTCCGTGGCACAGCTCCGCCAGGTCAGGGGGCTTGCGGGCCGTGGTTCCGCCGGTCCTGCGGTCGCCGCGGCCGGCACGCCCGCGAGCAGTCCGGTCACCGCCGCTCCGACGGCGACCAGCACTCCTGTGCGTCTGTACATACGGCCTCCCGTGGTGGCGGGGGCGCGGCCCGGAGCGGCTCGGCCCCGGCGGCAGCGTTCCCGGATTCCCTCCCGGAAGGACACGTTCGGTACAGACTTGACCCGTTTGCTCCCCAAGCTGCGCCGTCGGCTGCTCAGAGCAGGGTGAGCTGCGTGGCTCCCGGCTCCGCGAGAGCCGGCTGCACGGGCGCCGGGATCCGCCGCGGCGTACCGCGCTGGGCCGGGCCGATGCCGAACTCCGTGGCGAGTTCGTGCACATGACGGGTGATGCGCCGCTGGTACCACTTGGGCGCGTAGGCCCCCTCCGCGTACAGCCGCTCGTACCGCCGCACCAGGTGCGGATGCTCCCGGCCCAGCCACGCCATGAACCACTCGCGCGCCCCGGGCCGCAGATGCAGCACGAGCGGTGTCACGGAGGTCGCCCCGGCTGCCGCGATCGCCCGTACGGTCGCCCGCAGGTGGTCGGGGTGGTCGCTCAGGAAGGGGATGACCGGTGCCATGAGCACCCCGCAGCCGATGTCGTGCTCGGTCAGGGTCCGTACGACGTCGAGGCGCCGCTCCGGTGACGGCGTCCCGGGCTCCACGGTCCGCCACAGCTCGCGGTCCGTGAACCCGACCGAAACGGAGATGCCCACCTCGGTGACCGCGGCGGCCTGGCGCAGCAGGTCCAGGTCGCGCAGGATGAGCGTCCCCTTGGTGAGGATCGAGAAGGGGTTCGCGTAGTCGCGCAGGGCGCCGATGATCCCCGGCATCAGCCGGTAGCGGCCCTCCGCCCGCTGGTAGCAGTCGACGTTCGTGCCCATCGCTATGTGCGCCCCCTGCCAGCGGCTCGAGCCCAGCTGGCGGCGCAGCAGCTCGGGCGCGTTGACCTTGACCACGATCTGGGTGTCGAAGTCCAGACCCGTGTCGAGGTCCAGATAGCTGTGGGTCTTGCGGGCGAAGCAGTACACGCAGGCATGCGTGCAGCCGCGGTACGGATTGACGGTCCACTCGAACGGCATCCGTGACGCCCCGGGCACCCGGTTCAGGATCGAACGTGCGCGCACCTCATGGAAGGTGATCCCGCGGAACTCCGGGGTGTCCGAGTCGTCGTCAACGGTGTATGAGAGGCCTAGCTGACCTGGTGCTCCTTCGCTCAAGCCGTCCCAGCGCATGGGCCCTCCGTAGGTGTAGGCGTTCGCACTTAGAATAGAACACCTGTTCCCATGTGGGGTCAAGCTTGTTCCAGGCATGAAGAAGGCCCCTCGACCGAAGTCGGGGGCCTTGACTCACGTGGCCGCTTGGAGGAGCAGCCGCGACCGCCGGCATGTCGGTCACGCCTCTCCGCTGTCGGCCTCCGGTCGCTTCAGCACGCACGTCCCCTTGTTGGGCAGGGTTGCGACAAGGCCCGCCCCCGAAGCTCCTTGACGGCCCGTCTGACCGTGTTCAGGGCTACGCCGTGATGCGCTGCCGGCTCGCGCTCAGGGGAGCGTTGTGGCCGCTGAAGCGTCAACGACCCAGCGGCGGAGGGGCGCTACCGCCGCCTGGAGATCCGGGAGTTGGCCGGACAGCGCAGGGCGCTTCAGGTCCGCGTCCGGCGCGGTGAAGACTCGGTGGTCCTGCGGCTCGTCATCGCACGAACGGGACAGGGCCCGGGTGGGAGTGACTCTCCGGCCCGGGCCCTGTGCCCCGGCCGGGGGGCTTCAGGGCCGGGGGCCGCCGAGCGCGCCTTCGAGCATGGTGAGGAAGGAACGCAGGAGCGCGCTCAGGCGAGCCTGCCCGGCCGGGTCGAGGCCGGACAGGATGTCCCGTTCGTACGACAGCTGGGCGGGGAGGACGGCGTCGACCAGATCGCGGCCCGCCTCGGTGAGGCGGATATGGGCCATGCGGCGGTCGCGGGCGTCGCCGCGCCGCTCCACCAGGCCGCGTTCGGTCAGGGACTTGATCCGTTTGGTGACGGCTGCTCCGGAGGAGAAGGTCTCGCGGGCGAGTTCCCCGGGGGTCAGTTCGTGGCCGGTGCGGCGCAACGCGCCCAGCAGCTCGAATTCGGGGCGGGTGAGTCCTGCGCGGCGCAGCGGGGCGTCCTCGGCCTGCTGGAGCAGGGCGGCAGAGCGGTTGATCCGGCCGATGATCTCCATCGGGCCGGTGTCGATGTCCGGATGGACCGCCTGCCATTGGCGGACCACCGCGGCCAGGGTGTCGCCTGTCACCGCCTGGCCGTTCCCTGTCGTCATGCCCGTGCGCCCTCCACGTTCAGTCTCTCCCCGGAATGCAGTCCCTGCCGTCGTATCGTCGCGGCGAGCGTACGGTGTCCGGCGCGCTCGGTGCGAACGAGGCGCTCCTCGGGCAACGCGCGCTGCCACCATTCGCCGGCGGCGGCGTCGGCGCCGGCCCGCAGCTCGACGAGGGCGGCGGTGAGCCGGCGGCGAGCGGTCTCCAGGGTGCGCGGATCGGGGCGGTCCGCTGCGAGGACGCTCTCGGCGCGGTCACGGGCCGCGTCGGTTGTGTCGAGGGCCCGCTGGAGCTGGTCCCCGACGCGCCGGTTGGTGACGGCCAGGGCAGCGACGATGCCGACGGCGGCACCGGTGAGCGTGTCCACGACGCGGTCCAGGATCAGCTCCCCGGGCTGCTGGAAGTGGGCGAGCTCGGTGATCATCAGCGCCATCGGGGTCACGAAGACGCTGCAGAGCCAGTAGTTGCGGGCGGCGAGTGCCTCGGCGACGAAGTTGCAGGCGAGGCAGCACACCACGAGCGCGGCCTGGTTGAGGTGGGCGAGCGGCGCAATGAGCGCGAACACCAGGACACCGGCGAGGTTGCCCACCACGCGCTGCACTCCGCGGCTCCATGACAGCGTCATATTGGCCTGGTACAGCGATGCGGCGGTGACCAGGGCCCAGAAGGGGAGGCCGATGCCGAGGGCGAGTGAGACGTAGCCGGCGAGGGCGCAGCCGACGGCGGTACGCAGGGCGATGGGCAGCAGCGGGGAGCCCGGCCCGATCAGCCGCCACAACGGACGCCCGTGGGCCTCGAGTCCGGCCCGCACGCCGAGGAGCTCGTCCGCGTCGCCGCGGTCGAGACCGACGGGGTGCGGGACGGGCCGGTTACCGCGCAGCTCGTGGGCCCAGGCCCGCAGCTGTGCGGGGTCGGTGGCCGCGGGGGCGGCGAGGGTGACCTCGGCGCGTACGACGAGCCGTTCGAGGGAATGACGGACCGGGTTCCGGGCGCCGGCGGACAGCAGGCACTGCCAGGCGGCGTGCACGGCGCCGGCCGCCCCGGCGCGGGCCCGCTCATGGTCGGGTCCGGTGCCCCGGGTGGCGGCGTAGGCGGCAACCGCGTTCAGGGCGCGGGCCGTGGCACGGCGCTCGGGGCCATGGGGGCGTACGAGGACGGGTGCCATGCCGACCAGCCAGGCGACGGCGCCCGCGCCGGCCGCCAGCGCGAGATGCCCGGGGACCTGGCCCAGCGTCTGGGGTGTGAAGAGACTCGCCGAACTGATGAAGGTGAAGATTATGTTGCCGGGCGGGCCGATGCGGCTGGCGTCGCACAGGGCCTTCTGGGCCGCCGCGAGCAGGGCGCCGACCGTGACGAGCACGACGGCGGAGTGCGTGAGCGACGCGGTGACCAGGGCGACGGCAACGCCCGCCAGCATCCCGAGGACGACCCTTGCCAGGGTCCGGGCCCGGGCGGCGTACGGGACGTTGTGGGCGAAGAGGGCGCAGAGCGACCCGGCCATCGTGTACAGCACCAGGTCGAGCCGGCCGAGAAGGAGCAGGGTCACGTTGGGCATGGCGGTGGACACCACCACGCTCGTCGACGGTTTGAACCAGATGTCGGACGGTGCGCCCAGGCGGAGTGCGCCGGCCAGGGGGAGGCGGCGGATTCGGTGGGTCTGAGATGTGGGGGTGGGTGCGCTACTGCTCCTGCTCATAGCCACAAAGGTTAACAGGTGTTTTACTGAGAAAATAATCTTCTGACTCAACACCACCCCCGGTGTACCCGAGCGACCCCTCGACCGGAGCTGATCGATGCCGTCTGGCCGGGTCCGCTGAACAAGGCCAGAGTCGGGAAACCGGGTGACGCCTCGAATGTTCGTGGATCGCTTGACGATCGGAACCTGGACATTTATTGTCTAGGTCATGCGAACGGGTAAGGGTGTCGAATGGGCGGTGCACACACTGCTCAATCTGGCATGGCTGGGAGGCGGTGAGCCGGTGCCCACCGCACAGCTGGCCGCCGGCCACGAGCTGTCGCCGTCCTACCTGAACAAGCAACTGCAGCTGCTGGTCAAGGCCGGTCTGCTGGAATCCGCTCCGGGTGCGACGGGCGGCTTCCGGCTGGCCCGCCCCCTGGACACGATGTCGATGCTGGACGTGGTCCTCGCAATCGAGGGCGACGAGCCCCTTTTCCGCTGCAGCGAGATCCGCCAGTGCGGCACCATCGGCCAACGATGCCCGGACGGTGACTTCACCCGGCCGTGCTCGGTCAAGATCGCCATGGGGCGGGCCGAGGTGGCCTGGCGGAAGGCTTTGGCCGAGCAGAGTCTCGCCGACGTGCAGGCCAGGTCCGAGACGTACGTCCCCGCCATGGCGAAGCGTGTTCGCCAGGCACTCGGGCGCGACTGATCCCTTTTTCCGCGCGGTGTGACCGCGCATTTCTTCAGGAGGTGAATCTGGATGAAAAATATCCTGATTATCGGTGGTGGGTTCGCCGGCGTGTGGAGCGCCGCCGGCGCTGTACGCGCGGCACGCGCCCACGGTGTGCCGCAGTCGGAACTGCAGGTCACGCTGGTCAGCAGCGGCGACGACCTGGTGATGCGTCCACGGCTCTACGAGGCCGATCCGGAGCGGATGCGGGTCTCGCTGGACCGGGTGCTCGGTCCGATCGGGGTGCGGCGGATCGCCGCGACCGTCACCGGCATCGACACCGGCGCCCGCACGGTGACCGCGGTCGACCGAAGCGGCCGGAACACGGAACTGAGCTACGACCGTCTGGTGCTGGCCGCGGGCAGCCAGCTCGTACGCCCGTCGATCCCGGGCTCCGAGTTGATCTTCGACGTGGACACCCTGGGCGCCGCCACGTCCCTCGACCACCACATCCGTCGCCTGCCCGAGCGCCCGGCTGCGCCCGGACGCTTCACCGCGGTCGTCATCGGAGCAGGCTTCACCGGCCTGGAGATAGCCACGGAACTTGTCGCCCGACTGCGGGAAGCGGCCGGCGACGCGGACGACGTACGCGTCGTCCTGGTGGAGCGCGCCGACGCTGTGGGTCCCGAGCTGGGCGAAGGTCCGCGCCCGGAGATCAGCTCCGCCCTGAGTGATCTCGGAGTCGACCTTCGCCTGGGCAAGACGGTCGAGCGGGTCACCGAAAGCGAGGTCGAGCTCTCCGACGGTGAGCGCCTTCCGGCCTCCACCGTGATCTGGACAGCCGGCATGGCCGCCAGCCCGCTCACCCGGCACATCCCTGGCGAGCGCGACCGGCTCGGCCGACTGCACGTGGACGAGTACCTCCGCGTCCAGGGGGCACCCGAAGTGTTCGCCACAGGTGACACCGCAGCGGCCGCCGCCGACGCGGACCACAAGGTGATGCAGAGCTGCCAGCACGCCACCCCCCTCGGCAAGTTCGCCGGCCACAACGTCGCCGCCGACATCCTGGGACTGGACCTGGCAGTCTTCACCCCGGCCGAGTACGTCACCTGCCTGGACCTCGGACCCGCCGGCGCGGTCGTCACGACAGGCTGGGAACGAACCGTCCAGAAGACCGGAGACAAGGGCAAGGAACTCAAGCGCCAGATCAACGCCGAATGGATCTACCCCCCGGTCGACGACGCCGATGCCATCCTCGAACTCGCCGACCACCAGGCAACCTTCTCCAACGAGATGTTCTACGCCTGACCGGCACCCCGACCGAAACGACGCCGCCCCGCTCGACGAAGCCGAAAACAGCACACCTGCACGGCTGCACATCGACAACTCGATGCGGCCCGTCGAGGCCTCCTGCACGGGCAGAGCAAGCGCGCCTCCTGCTTCCGTCCAGTCGGGACGCGTAGTTCCGCCCGTCTGAGGTCGCAGGGCTCAGCGAGAAGCTGAAGCTCCACGTCATCGAAGGGGCCGCGGATCGCTGATGGATCCGTAGCGGGCGTGGCGAGCCTCTGGTTCCCCGCCTGCGTCACGCGAGCGAGCGTTTCCGGACCGCCTGGGATGTCTGCAGGGACAGGCCGGCTCGACGGCCTGTTCGCGGCCGGGGGTGGCGACGGCTTGGTCGAGGATCCGGTCCAGGATGCCGCTCTTGCGGCCGGTGCCTCACCGAAGACGGTCTTCGGCGAGGCACCGGCCGCCGACGCCATGTCCGTCACGGTCACCAGCCCGGCCGTCAGCAGCCGGCTTCGCGCCATGACTCGGCCGTCCGGCGGGGAACAGCACGCTCAGTCACGGTGCCGGCCCATACGAGCGGCGCCGACCACCTTGCAGTCGCACTGCCCGTGCCGACCGACCAAGCTCCCGTAACTCCTCCGACTCAACGCCTCACGCACATCGTTCGAGAACAAGGAAGCCCCCTGATGAACAGCTCCGCCCGCTTCCCGCACGCCCGCCACTACATCGACGGACACTGGGTCGACTCCGCCCAGCGCACCGAATCCCTGAACCCCGCCACCGGACAGGTCCTCGGGACGTTCGCCGACGGCGGCGCCGAGGAGGCGAAGGCCGCCATCGCCGCCGCCCGGCGCGCCTTCGACACCACCGACTGGTCCCGGGACCGCAACGCGCGGGCCAAAGCCCTGTTCGAGATGGCGGACCGTCTCGAAGCTCGCCGAGATGAGTTCATCACCCTGCTCGCCCGTGAGAACGGCAAGATCCTTGGTGAGGCGGCCTTCGAGATCGACCTCACGGTCCCGAAGCTGCGCTACTACGCCGCCCTCGCGCTGGCCGACCACGGTCGCGCGGCCGAGGTGCGGCCCGGCATGTACTCGATGACCCTGCACGAGGCGGCTGGAGTCGCCGGTGTCATCGCGCCCTGGAACTCCCCTGTCGTCCTGGCCGTGCGCTCTTTCGCCCCGGCGCTCGCCGCAGGCTGTACGGTCGCCATGAAGCTCCCGGGCCAGACCGGCCTGATCAACGGCCTGATCGCCGAACTCGTCGAGCAGACCACCAGCCTTCCGCCCGGGGTGATGAACGTCTTCACCGAGTCCGGCAACGACGGCGCCCCGCTGCTGGTCTCCTCCCCGGACGTCGACGTGCTCAGCTACACGGGCTCCACGATGGTCGGCCGGAAGATCATGGAGTCGGCCGCGGCCACTCTCAAGCCACTCTCCCTGGAGCTCGGGGGGAAGAATCCGATGCTCGTCTTCGACGACGCGGACCTGGACGTCGCCGTTCCCGTCCTCGTCAAGGCCATCACCACCTTCACCGGCCAGTTCTGCATGGCGGGCAGCCGCATCCTGGCGCAGCGCGGCATCGCGGATGAGCTCCGCCGACGGCTCGTGCCCGCCCTGGAGGCGGTCAAGGTCGGACCGGGAGACGACCCTTCCAGCGAGATGGGTGCGATGATCGATGAGCCCAACGCGGGCCGCGTCGAGCGCATGGTCGCGGACGCCGCCGACTACGCCGACGTCATCGTCCGCGGCGAACGCAGCGGCGCCTTCCTGAGCCCCTCCCTGGTCGAGGTCACCGACCTGAGCGCGCCGATCGTGCAGCAGGAGGCGTTCGGACCCGTTGCCACCTTCGAGGTCTTCGACACCGAGGAGCAGGCCGTCGAACGCGCCAACGCCACCGACTACGGCCTCGCCGCGTCGATCTGGACCCGGGACGTGGACCGCCCGCTGCGGGTAGGCCGCGACATCAAGGCCGGCACCGTGTGGACCAACACCTGGGGCGTGGTCCACGACCAGTTCGAGGAGGGCGGCTTCAAGCAGTCCGGCATAGGCCGCCTGAACGGCCTGCGCGGCCTTGAGGAGTTCCAGGAGACCAAGCACTTCGTCCACCCGACCCCGCGCTTCTGATCCAGCGCAGGAGCAGACTCCCTGACCGACGACCCGCCGGCCGCGCGGTCGGTCCGCGTGGCCGACCGACCGCGCGGACCGTTCCGACGCCATCGTGCTCACCGCGTGGGCCGTCGAGCCCGTTGATCCCTGGGCAACCGCGTGCTGGTCTTCGCGCAGGGCTGTGGCGGTACCGGCGAGCGGCGCCATTCCACTGGCGGTGAGCTGGTCGAGCCAGTCCTATGACTGCGCGGACATCCCGGTGTTGAGATCGCTTGCCGCTCCACATCGACGTCAACCCGACCGACAGGGAGCAGGACGAAGAGGTCCGTCGCCTGCTGGGCCTTGGCCGACGTCGGCCAAGGCGACGAGAGCTGGGTCGTGCTCACCGATCCGGAGGGGAACGAGTTCTGCGTCCTTGCGGCCCGCCGTCCCTGATCGGAGACTTCTCGATTCATGGCACCGCAACCCTGATTTGGGGGGCCGCGCGGAAGGTGGTTGGCTGGGGGATCACCCGAAGAACCGAGTGCTGGAGGATGAGGCATGGCGCAGGTCGAGGCCACGACGGAGCGGATCATCGCGGCGGACGCGGAGACCGTGTTCGACACGCTGGCCGACTACAAGGACAGCCGCGCGAAGCTCCTGCCCGGGCACTTCAGCGAGTACGAGCTGCGCGAGGGCGGCGACGGCGAGGGCACCCTCGTCCACTGGAAGCTCCAGGCCACCAGCAAGCGCGTCCGCGACTGCCTGCTCGAGGTGACCGAGCCGACCGACGGGCAGCTCGTCGAGAAGGACCGCAACTCCTCCATGGTCACCACATGGACGGTCACGCCGGCCCCGGCCCCGGCCGCCGAGGGCCGCGCCGCCTCCTCGCGGGTCGTGGTCACCGCCGTCTGGAACGGCGCCGGCGGCATCGGCGGCTTCTTCGAGCGGACCTTCGCCCCCAAGGGCCTCGCGCGGATCTACGACGAGCTTCTGGCCAAGCTCGCCGCCGAGGTGGAGAAGTAGTCCCCGGCGCCCCTTCCGAGTTGCTGTAAAGGTCACCGTTTCGAGTGGTTTTCCCCGCGGCTCCGCCGTGCGCCGGGCGCGCTGGACGTCGCGGGAAAGTACCTGATGAGCACCCTTGGTGCGCCTGTTGTGACCCCGGTGCGCCTGCCGTCCGCACCTCTGATCCCGGTAACCTCCCGCTTGCTCCGTCTTGGCGCGTAATGCGAAGAATGACGCCGCGCAGCCGTGACGAGGGGAGCAGTACGTGGGCGGGATCACGCTGGTGAAGGACGGGCAGGCCGACGGGGCGGTGGCCGGACTCCGGGACCCCGCACCCGCCGAAACGGACGCCGCGGGCAACCTCCCACCGACCGGCACCCAGGCCGAAGCGGCACCGGCCCTCAGCCCTCGCCGCGTACGCCTCGTCTTCTTCGGCCTCATGCTCGCGCTGCTGCTCGCCGCGCTCGAGCAGATGATCGTCGCCACCGCCCTGCCGAAGATCGTCGGCGAACTCCAGGGCCTGGACCGGATGCCCTGGGCGATCACCGCCTATCTCCTCACCGCCACCATCGGCCTTCCGATCTACGGAAAGCTCGGCGACCTCTACGGCCGCAAGGGCGTCTTCCAGTTCGCCATCGTCGTCTTCGTCATCGGCTCGGCCCTCGCAGGCTGGTCGCGCAGCATGAACGAGCTCATCGCCTTCCGCGCCGTCCAGGGCATCGGCGCGGGCGGCCTGATGATCGGCGTACAGGCGATCATCGCCGACATCGTCCCGGCCAGGGAGCGCGGCCGCTTCATGGGGCTGATCGGAGCCGCCTTCGGACTCGCGTCGGTCGCGGGCCCGCTGCTCGGCGGCTTCTTCACGGACCATGTCTCGTGGCGCTGGTGCTTCTACTTCAACGTGCCGTTCGGCCTCGTCACGCTCGCCGTCGTCGCCGTCGTCCTCAAACTGCCGAAGCCGGCGGCGCGGGCGCGTTTCGACGTCCTCGGCGCGTTCTTCCTCACCGCCGCCTCCACCTGCCTGGTGCTGCTGACCAGTTGGGGCGGCACCGAGTACGCCTGGGACTCACGCGTCATCATCGGACTCGCCGGGGGAGCCGTCGGCACGACCCTGCTCTTCCTGGTCGTCGAGCACTACGCACCCGAACCGGTCATCCCCCTGCGGCTGTTCCGCGACCCGGTCTTCAACGTCACGAGTCTGGTCGGGGCGGTCGTCGGGGTCGCCCTCTTCGGCGCCGCCAGCTATCTGCCGACCTTCCTGCAGATGGTCGACGGCGCCAGCGCCACCGAGTCGGGGCTGCTGATGCTCCCGATGATGGGCGGCATCGTCGTCGCCTCGATCGTCTCCGGACAGCTCATCAGCCGCACCGGCCACTACAAGGTCTACCCGGTGGCCGGCTCCGCCGTCTCCGCCGTGGGCATGTGGCTGCTGTCACGGCTGGAGACCGACACCACCCGGCTCGAGTACTCGGTCTGGCAGGCGGTCCTCGGCGTCGGCATCGGCCTCGTGATGCCCGTCCTCATCCTGGCCGTGCAGAACGCCGTGCCGCCCGCCGATCTCGGCACCGCCACCAGCGCCAACAACTACTTCCGGCAGATCGGCGGCAGCGTCGGCGCCGCTGTCTTCGGCACCCTCTTCGCCGACCGGCTCACCGACTCCCTCGCCGACCGGCTCCCGGCCGGCGCCGGACTGCCCGCCGCCGAATCCATCACCCCACAGCTCGTCCACGCCATGCCGCCCGCGCTGCGCGACGGCTACATCCAGGCGTACGCGGACGCCATGCCGCGGATCTTCCTCTACCTCGTGCCGGTACTCGTCCTCGGCCTCGTCCTCGCCTTCTTCCTCAAGGAGAAACCGCTGGTGTCCCACAACGCCCCCACCGCCGAGCCCACGTCCGTGCCGCACGCCCGGACCGGGCACCGGATCCCCGCCCCCGCTCCGGCCTACGTCGCCGGTGTGCCCGTGTGCGGCACCGTCCAGCACCACGACGGCACCACCGTCCCGCGCGCCGCCCTCACCCTCATCGATGTGCAGGGGCAGCAAGTCGGCCGCGGCGCGAGCGGCGAGGACGGGCGCTACGCGCTCAGCGTCCCCGGCCCCGGCTCGTACGTGCTCATCGCCGCGGCCGGCGGCCACCAGCCGCAGGCCGTATCGGTCACCGTCGGCGAACGGCCCGTCGACCTTGATGTCGTCCTCGGCGGCGCCGGGCGGCTCGCCGGCACCGTCGTCACCGCGGACGGCAGCCCGGTGCGCGACGCCGCGGTGACCCTGACCGACGTACGCGGCGAAGTCGTCGCCGGCACGCGCAGCGGACGCGAGGGCGGCTATGTGATCTCCGAGCTGGTGGCGGGGGAGTACACGCTCGCCGCCAGCGCCCCCGCCTTCCGGCCGGCCGCGCTCCCCGTGAGCGTCCAGGCGTCGCGCGAGACCCGCCAGGACATCGAACTGGCGGGCGGCGCGGTGCTGCGCGGCACCGTGCGGGCCGGCGGCGGACGGCCCGTCGAGGACGCGCGCGTGACGCTGCTCGACGCGGCCGGCAACGTCGTCGACACCCTCACCACCGGGCCCGACGGCACCTTCCGCTTCGTCGACCTGTCGTCGGGCGAGTACACGGTGATCGCGGCGGGCTATCCGCCGGTGGCCACCGTGCTGCAGGTCGCGGGCGGCGGACGCACCGAGCGCGATCTCCAGCTGGGCCACGAGGACTGATCCTGCGTCAGCGGAGAGCCGGGACTTCGCGGCTCCGTGCGCGGGCGCACGACCGATTGCATCGATGCCCGGCGCACCGCGGCCGAAGGGGCCTACCGTGGGGTAGGCAGCCGCACAGCCCGGGCGGCAGGGGAAGGAGCCTCCCAGCCATGGACAGTGGCGTTCCGTCGCGTTTGCCACGGCAGTACGCCGCGGATGGACGGATTCCGCTCGCCGTGGTCGTCGTGGACGACGGTGGACTGGTGTCCCACTGGTCGACCGGTGCGCGGCGGCTGTTCGGCCACCCCAAGGAGGCCGCGGTCGGCCGCCTCGCCGTCGAGCTGCTCCCCGTCTCCGGCGCACTGGCCGAGCAGGAAGGCCCCTACGAGGCGTACGAGAGCTACGGCGGTCTCGGCCCCGGGCTCGACGCCTCGCTGAACGGGCTGACGTCCTACCCCGCGGCCGGCCGCGCCCGGCTCTCCGGAGGCGGCGAGGGCGACCGGGTCGACGTGGTGTGGTGGGCGTATCCCCTGGTGGGCCCCGGGCGGGAGCGGCTGCTGGTGCTCGCCGCGGACGCCGCGCAGTTCGGGATGAGCGGGATCGGCGGAACCGACGGCGAGGGTGACGGGGAGGACGCGCCGGGCGCCGACCCGGGTGCGGAGCGCGTCGCTCCCGGTTTCGCGCTGCACACCGAGTTCCCCGGCGCCGACGAACTGGCACGCCGGTTCCCCGAGATCCTGCCCAGCATGAGCGTCCAGGAGTCCACGCGGATCGGGGGCCAGGTCCTCGAACTGGGCTATCCCGTCCTCGAGTTCAGTCACCACGACCGGGTGCCGGTCACCCCCGACTGGGGTGTGCCGAAGCGCGCCGAGCGCAGGGAGCGCCGGCAGGCCGCGCGACGGGCGGTGGCGGCGGGCCGGGCCGTGGACGTGGACGCGGCCGATCTTGAGGAGGACCTCGAACACGCCGCGGTGCGCGAGCGGCTCGAGTTCCTCAACGAGGTGAGCGGCCGCATCGGTTCCTCGCTGGATCTCGCCCGGACGATCCAGGAGGTCAGCGCGGCCGTCGTGCCGCGGTTCACGGACGTCGCCGGCACCTATCTGCGCGAGCAGGTCATTGCGGGCGAGGGCTTCCCGGACGGACCGCCGGACGCCACCACCATGTGGCACCGCGTTGCCGTCGAGCACATCGACGAGCCCGGCCGCTGGGACGACGTCGTACCGGTCGGCGAGTCCATGCCGTTTCCCGAACACACACCGTTCTTCCGGTGCATGACCACCGGCGAACCGGTACTGGTGCCGCGCATCAGCGAACAGATGGGCACGGCCATCGCCTCCCAGTTCGAGAAGCGCGACATCCGGCCGCTGATCAACGGCCGGTCCATGCTGGTCGTGCCGCTCAAGGCGCGCCATGTGGTGCTGGGCTTCATGGTCCTGCTGCGCCACCGGGAGCGCGCTGTGTTCAACGACATGGACCGGGTGACGGGCGCCGAACTCGCGGCCCGTGCGGGGCTGGTCCTCGACAACGCGCGGATGTACACGTACCAGGAGAACGTCGCCGAGACCCTGCAGGACTCGATGCTGCCGCAGATCAGCCCGCGCATGGCCGGCTGCGACACGGCCACCCGCTATCTGCCCGGCACCCTTCTCGGGAGGGTCGGCGGCGACTGGTTCGACTCCATCAAACTGCCCGGCTCGCGCACCGCCCTGGTCGTCGGCGACGTGATGGGCCACGGCCTCAACTCGGCGGCGATGATGGGCCAGCTGCGTACGGCCGTGCAGACCATGGCCGCGCTCGACCTGCCGCCGGGCCAGCTCCTGCGCAACCTCGACGACCTGGCGCAGCGGCTCGGCGAGCACTACCTGGCGACCTGTCTGTACGCGGTGTACGACCCGATCGTCGGCGAGCTGCAGCTGGCGAACGCGGGCCATGTCCCACCGGTCGTGGTGCGCGCGGCGGACGGGCGCAGCGAGCTGCTCGACCTGCCGACCGGAGCGCCCATCGGCGTGGGCGGGGTGCCCTTCGAGACCGTCCGGGTCGCCGTCGAGCCCGGCGACCGGCTCGTCATGTGCACGGACGGACTGGTCGAGGTGCGCGGCGAGGACATCGGGGTCGGACTCGCGACCCTCTGCGAGTCGGCCGCGCACCCCGCAGCCTCCATGGACGACGCCTGCGACACCATCATCCGGGCCCTCAACACCCGCGGCGGGCGCAAGGACGACGTCGCCCTCCTCATGGCTCGGCTGAACGGCATAGCGTCCGAGAACGTCGCCCGCTGGCAGCTCACGGCGGAGCCCCAGGAGGTGCGCCACGCCCGTCGGCTCGTACGGGAGCAGCTGACGGTCTGGGAACTCGACGAGCAGGCGGACACCCTGGAGCTGTTGGTGAGCGAGCTCGTCACCAATGCCGTACGGCACGGTGCGGACGGCGCGAGCGCCGCGGGCGGTGCGGGCGGCGGTGGGATCGAGCTGCGGCTCGTGCGTACGGACGCCCTGCTGTGCGAGGTCATGGACGACGGACACATCCTGCCCACCCTGCTCAGCGCCGGTCCCGGCGACGAGTCGGGGCGCGGGCTGCGAGTGGTCAGCAGACTGGCGCGGGAGTGGGGCACGAGCCGGTCGGGCGGCGGCAAGTCGGTGTGGTTCGAACTGTCGCTGCCGCGCAAGCGGTCGAACGCCAGGTGAAGGATTGCGCCGGGTTCTTGCCCCCGTAACCTCGGGGCGATAGACCGATCATGACGTGGCATCAGATAAGCGTGTCACGCGGTCCTTTTCGCCCAGGGGAGCTGGTCATGAGCGTGACGAGTCGGTACAAGGACGCCTGGGAGGGCTTCTGGCGGGAGGCGCCGGACGAGCCGGGCGCGGTCTTCTGGGACGCGGAGCCGGCCGTCACCGCGGGTGTCCATCTCACCTTCTTCGAACCGCATCTGGCCGCCCCCGAGTTGCCGCTGCTGGATCTCGGCTGCGGCAACGGCACCCAGACGCGCTACCTCGCGGAGCGCTTCCCCCAGGTGCTGGGCGTTGATCTCGCGCAGGCCGCGGTCGACCACGCCCAGCAGCAGAACAAGGACGGCGAGGTGCGGTTCCACGCGATCGACGCGGTGGACGCGACCGCCGTGGAGCGGCTGCACGCGGAGCTCGGCGACACCAATGTGTACATGCGGGGCGTGCTGCACCAGTGCGAGCCCCAGGACCGAGGCGCTCTGGCCCGGTCGATCGCCACTCTCGTGGGAAACGGCGGCCGGGCCTTCGTGGTCGAGCTCGCGGAGGCGGCCGGGCGCATCCTCATGGGCCTTGCCCAGGGCCCGTCGGGCCCCCCGGCGAAGCTGCAACCGGTCTTCCGCCACGGCATCGCGCCGGGCGCGGTCGCCGACGCCGAGGTGCCCGAGCACTTCCGCGCGGCCGGTCTCGACGTACTGGCGAGCGGGGAAATGCCGCTCGCCACCACCGAGTACGCGGAAGACGGCTCCCGCCTCGAACTGCCGTCGACGTGGCTGGTCGTGGGCCGGAGCGTGTGACGGCGGGGCGCGGCGCACCTGCACGCGGACGGTCGTGCGCGTGCACCGTCAGTCTGTGGGCATGGACTCGCCCTCTCCCTGCGGCACCGGGCCTCCGGTGAAAGCGTCCAGGAGGACACGGTCGCCGACCGGCCGGTCCAGCTCCACCGTCATTTCCTTCGCCGGCAACGCCTTCCTGCAGGGGCCGGGTTCCGTGCCCACGACGGACGCGGACAGCACGACACTGCCGTCCGTCTCCAGGACGTCCACAGCGGGACCCTTGTCGCAGCTCCCATGGTTGGCCACCACCACGACGGACCGGCCGTCCGGGGCCACCGCCACCAGCCGGCCGAGGGGCGCCAGCTCGTCGGTGGGCACCTCACCGACCGGCTCGATCGGCGGCCGGGGGAGCTTCGAGGGGTTGAGGGCGACCCGCTGGAGCGGGGTGTCATAGCCCGCGAGGGTGAACAGCCAGGCCGGGACGGTCGCCCGGCCACGGCTGGTGGCCAGGGTCATCGTGCCCGGCTTCGCCCCGGTCACCGTGAGGTGCGGTCCGCCGTCGCCGCCGCGGGACAGCGACGCCAGTGCCTCCCGCGCACCCATCATCGGCAACGTGAGCGACTCTCCGCTCTCCCACCTCACCTGCCCGTCCTTGCGCGGGGTGGCGGGCAGCTCACCGCGCAGGACGAAGCTGCCCATCCCGTAGGCGCGCTTGTCCGCATCGTTGCGGAAGGCGTTCTCGGGCAGCCGGACCGGCTCCTGCATCGGGAAGTAGCCCTCGGCCCATGCCGCGGCCGCCTCGGAGCCGTCCCACGCCTCGGCGACCTCGCGGGCGCGGGATTGCGTCCGCGCCGCCTGGTCGGTGCCGCGGACCTGAGTGCCCCGGCCGTCGGCCCGCTCGCTGCCGCAGCCGGCGAGGGCACCGGTTCCGGCGGTGAGCACGGCGAGTGCGACGAGCAGTTCGACGGTGTGTGCTGTGCGCGTACGCATGGGTCCCCCTGGGGTTCGGAGCGCGGAGCGGAGGCTGTGTGGGGGAATCGATCGCCCCTGTGACGTGTCGTGCCCCGGCCCGGTTCCTCAGCAGAGCCCCCGGCTGCCAGTCGCCGAGCGCGCCCCCCGGCCGCGCCGCCCGCCGCGGATCCGTGACCCCCGACCCATGTCACGCCCGGTGCGTACGGCGGGGAACCTGCGGTAGGAATGGTGCATGTTGAAGATCCTCATCAGTGCCGACATGGAGGGCGCCACGGGCGTCACCTGGCCCGCCGACGTGCTGCCCGGTACGCCCCAGTGGGAGCGGTGCCGGGCGATGTTCACCTCGGACGTGAACGCGGCGGTGCTCGGCTTCTTCGACGGTGGCGCCGATGAGGTGGTCATCAATGAAGCGCACTGGACGATGCGCAACCTGCTGCTGGAGCGGCTGGACGACCGGGCCGAGATGCTGACGGGACGGCACAAGGCGCTGTCCATGGTGGAGGGCGTGCAGCACGGCGACGTGGACGGCATCGCGTTCGTCGGCTACCACACGGGCGCGGGTACGGAGGGCGTGCTCGCGCACACGTACCTCGCGAACTCCATCACCGGCGTGTGGCTCAACGGCGAGCGGGCGAGCGAGGGCCTGCTCAACGCCCATGTGGTCGCGGAGTACGGAGTGCCGGTCATCCTGGTCACCGGAGACGACCTGACCTGCGAGGACGCCCTCGGCTACGCCCCGGGGGCCCGTAAGGTCGCGGTCAAGGACCATGTGTCGCGGTACGCGGCGGTGTGCCGCACCCCGGCCCGTACCGCCGCCGAGATCCGTGCCGCCGCCAAGGAGGCCACCGCGCTCGCCGTCCGCCATGAGGCGGTGCGGGGCGGACCGTTCACCGTGGAGCTGGAGTTCGACGCCGAGCATCTCGCCGCGGCCGCGACGGTCGTGCCGGGCGCCGCCCGCAGCGGAGAGCGGCGCATCGCCTTCACCAGCGCGACGATGTACGAGGCGATTCGCACCTTCAAGGCGGTCACGACGATCGTCTCGGCCGCCGTGGAGGAGCAGTATGGCTGACGTGACCCGTACCGAACACCCGGGCGTCGACGAGACCGCCCTCACAGAAGTCGTGACCTTCACCTCCGAGCTGATCCGGCTCGACACCACCAACCGCGGCGGCGGTGACTGCCGGGAGCGGCCCGCCGCCGAGTACGTCGCCGAACGGCTCGCCGCGGCCGGCCTGGAGCCGGTCCTCCTCGAGCGCACCCCGGGCCGTACGAACGTGGTGGCCAGGATCGAGGGCACCGACCCCTCGGCGGACGCCCTGCTCGTCCACGGCCATCTCGACGTGGTCCCCGCCGAGCCCGCCGACTGGACCGTCCACCCCTTCTCCGGCGAGGTCCGCGACGGAGTCGTCTGGGGCCGCGGCGCGGTGGACATGAAGAACATGGACGCGATGGTCCTCTCGGTCGTACGGGCCTGGCATCGCGCAGGGATCAGGCCCCGTCGCGACATCGTCATCGCGTACACGGCGGACGAGGAGGCCAGCGCGATCGACGGCGCCGACTTCCTCGCCGGCCGGCACCCGGAGCTGTTCGAGGGCTGCACCGAGGGCATCAGCGAATCCGGGGCCTTCACCTTCCACGCCGGGCCCGGCATGGCGCTCTACCCGATCGGGGCGGGGGAGCGCGGCACCGCCTGGCTGAAGCTTTCCGCCCACGGGAGGGCGGGCCACGGCTCCAAGGTCAACCGAGCCAATGCCGTGACCCGGCTCGCCGAGGCGATCGCCAGGATCGGCGCACACGAGTGGCCGGTGCGGCTCACCCCGACCGTGCGGGCCGCGCTGTCCGAGCTGGCCGCGCTGCACGGCATCGCCGCCGACCTCGACGCGCCCGGCATCGACGTGGACGCGCTGATGGACAAGCTCGGCCGGGCCGCCCTGCTCGTCGAGCCCGTCGTGCGCAACAGCACCAACCCGACCATGCTGGACGCCGGTTACAAGGTCAACGTCATCCCCGGGCACGCGACCGCCTTCGTCGACGGGCGGGTGGTTCCCGGCGGGGAGGACGAGTTCCGCGACACCCTCGACCGGCTCACCGGACCGGACGTCGACTGGGAGTTCCACCACCGCGAGATCGCCCTGGAAGCGCCCGTCGACTCCCCGACCTTCGCCAAACTCCGCGCGGCCATCGAGCGCTTCGCCCCCGACGGCCACGTCGTTCCGTTCTGCATGTCCGGCGGCACCGACGCCAAGCAGTTCTCGCGGCTCGGCATCACCGGCTACGGCTTCTCACCGCTGAGGCTGTCCGAAGGCTTCGACTACGGCGCCATGTTCCACGGCGTCGACGAACGCGTACCCGTCGACGCGCTGCACTTCGGCGTCCGCGTGCTCGACCACTATCTGCAGTCCGCATAGGGGGGAATGGGCAATGGTACCCACGGGCGCCTACGGGACCTGGCCGTCGCCGATCGACGCCGCACTCGCCGCCTCGCACGACGGTCGCCCGGAGTACGCGGGCACGGTCGGCGACGAGGTGTGGTGGACCGAGCCGCGCCCCGCCGAGGGCGGCAGACGCGCCCTGATGCGGCGGCGGGCCGACGGCGCCGAGGAGTCGGTGCTGCCCGCCCCGTGGAACGTCCGCAGCCGGGTGATCGAGTACGGCGGCCGGCCCTGGGCCGGGGCGCCGCGGGCCGATGCCGGCCCGCTCGTCGTCTTCGTCCACCACGGCGACCAGCGGCTGTACGCGTACGAGCCGGACAGGGGCGGCACGCCCCGGCCGCTCACTCCCGTGTCCCCCGTCGGCGGCGGGCTGCGCTGGGTGGACCCGGTCATCCGCCCGGACCACGGTGAGGTCTGGTGCGTGCTGGAGGAGTTCACCGGGCCCGCACCCACCGATGTGCGTCGGGTGATCGCGGCGGTGCCGCTGGACGGTTCGGCGACCGACGACCGCGGCGTCGTACGGGAGCTGACCGACGACCGGCACCGTTTCGTCACCGGGCCCCGGCTGTCGCCCGACGGGCGGCACGCCGCATGGATCGCCTGGGACCATCCGCGCATGCCGTGGGACGGCACGACGGTGATGCTCGGCGAGGTGGCGGAGGACGGCCCCTTCCGCGCGGTGCGGGAGATCGCCGGAGGCGCCGACGAGTCGGTGCCGCAGGTCGACTGGGCCCCGGACGGCTCCCTGCTGTACCTCTCCGACCGGAGCAACTGGTGGGAGCTGCAGCGCATCCGGCCCGACGACCTCCACGGTGGCGAGGCACGGGCCACCAGCCTCTGCCCGGGCCGCGGCGAGGAGTTCGGCGGACCGTTGTGGAAGATCGGCCTCACCTGGTTCCAGCCACTGGAGAACGGGCTGATCGCCGTCATCCACGGCAAGGGCGCCACCGCTCTCGGCATACTCGACCCGGAGACCGGGGAGCTCGTCGACGCCGCGGGCCCCTGGACGGAGTGGGCGTCGGCCCTCGCGGTGAACGGCACCCGGGTCATCGGCGTCGCCGCGAGCCCACGCAGCGGTTACGAGATCGTCGAGCTGGACACCTGCACGGGCCGAGCCCGTGTCATCGGCTCGGCCCACGACGACCCGGTCGACCCCGCCTACTACCCCGAGCCGCAGATCCGTACCTTCACCGGGCCCGACAACCGCGAGATCCACGCCCACGTCTATCCGCCCCACAACCCGGACCGCATCGCTCCCGGCGACGAGCTGCCGCCGTATGTGGTGTGGGCCCACGGTGGGCCCACGGGCCATGCCCCGCTCGTCCTCGATCTGGAGATCGCCTACTTCACCTCGCGCGGCATCGGCGTCGCCGAGGTCAACTACGGCGGCTCGACCGGCTACGGGCGGGAGTACCGCAACCGGCTGCGCGAGCAGTGGGGTGTCGTCGACGTCGAGGACTGCGCGGCGGTCGCCCAGGCCCTCGCCGCCGAAGGCACCGCGGATCCGGAGCGCCTCGCGATCCGCGGCGGCAGCGCCGGCGGCTGGACCGCCGCAGCGTCCCTCACCACGACCGGCGTCTACGCCTGCGGCACGATCATCTACCCCATCCTCGACCTCATGGGCTGGGCCGCCGACGGGACCCACGACTTCGAGTCCCAGTACCTCGAGTCGTTGATCGGGCCGCTCGCCGACGTTCCCGCCCGCTACCGTGAGCGATCGCCGATCGAGCACGTCGACCGGATCACCGTCCCGTTCCTGCTGCTCCAGGGCCTGGACGACCCGATCTGCCCACCGGCGCAGAGCGAGCGCTTCCTGGACCGGACGGCGGGCCGCGGCATCCCCCACGCCTACATCGGCTTCGAGGGGGAGAGCCACGGCTTCCGTCGCGCGGACACCATGGTCCGCGCCCTGGAGGCCGAACTGTCCCTGTACGCGCAGACGTTCGGCATCACCCGTACCGATGTCCCCGCGCTCGAACTGAAGCAGTGAACCGGAGGCCGAGACCATGCTCCCCGTGCCCGTGAGGCCCCTGACCCGGCCCGCCCGACTGCGCCCGGGCGCCAGGGTCGCCGTCGTGGCACCCAGCGGGCCCGTTCCGGCCGACCGGCTGGAAGCGGGCCTGGACATCCTGCGCGGCTGGGAGCTGGATCCGGTCGTCATGCCGCATGTCCTCGACGAGCACCCGCGGCTCGGGTATCTCGCGGGCGACGACGCGGCCCGCGCCCGGGATCTCCAGGACGCGTGGTGCGACCCCTCCGTCTCCGCCGTGCTGTGCGCCCGCGGAGGCTACGGCGGCCAGCGCATGGTCGACCTCGTCGACTGGGCGGCGATGCGTGCGGCGGGACCGAAGGTCTTCGTCGGCTACAGCGATGTGACCGCGCTCCACGAGGCCTTCGCCGTACGGACCGGGCTGTCCACGCTGCACGGAACGATGCCCGCGACCGAGGTCTTCCTCAAGGACCCGCGCACCCAGGAGTCGTTGCGCGCCACGCTCTTCGAGCCCGAGTCCGTCCGCACCCTCGGCCTGGAGACGGCCGCACCCCTGGTGCCGGGCCGGGCCGCGGGGGTGACGCTCGGCGGCTGTGTCAGCCTGCTCGCCGCCGACCTGGGCACCCCGCACGCGCGGCCCTCCGCCCGGGGCGGGCTGCTGCTGATCGAGGACATCGGCGAGGAGCCGTACCGCCTGGACCGCATCCTCACCCAGCTGCTGCGCTCGGGCCGGTTGGACGGGGTCGCCGGCGTGGCCCTCGGCTCCTGGGCGGAGTGCGGCCCGTACGAGGAGGTCAGGGCCGTTCTCCTGGACCGGCTGGGCGGGCTCGGTGTGCCGGTCGTCGAGGAGCTGGGCTTCGGGCACGGGCCGACGACGCTGACGATGCCGCTGGGGGTCCCGGCGGTGCTGGACGCGGACGCCGGGACGGTGACGCTCGACGTACCGGCGCTGTGCTGAACCCTGCTTGCGCTGAGCCGGGGACGCCGCCGACAAACCGGTGCGCTTCGCCAAGCTGTACGACGTCGCGCCCGACGGGACGAAGACGCCGGCGCACCGGCTGCCGGCGCCGGTGCGCGTGCTGTTTCCGGACGGCAGGCCGTGGAGGATCATCTGCTGGACGCGTTGGTCCCTGCGGTGTACGGGATCCCGCTGGACGACCGGGCGGCACGGGGCCCGTGGAGTCCGGCGCAGGCGGAGCGCCGGCTGGGCTTCCTCGCCCGGCACCTTCAGCGGACTCGCTCTCAGCTGCAGATGCTGCGGACGTTCTCCGCAGGTGGCAAGCACTACCTGCCGGCGTTCCGGATCCAGATCGATCCGGAGTTCGCGGACGTGGCCCGCAAGGCCGTGAACGACATCGTCGCCCAGACCTCCCCCGCCACGCCCCCGCGGCCCCTGACCGGCCCCGCAGGCACCGTCCGCACCCGCCTACAGCGCCGCGTACCCCGGCCGTACCACCTCGTCGAGGATGCGGCGGCGCTCCGGCAGCGGAAGAAACGCGGACTCGAGGGCCGCGGCCGTGAGCTGCTCGAAGACCTCGGGACCGTAACCGAAGGCGTCCACCATGTGCTGGAACTCGCGGCTCATGGTGGTACCCGAGACCAGACGGTTGTCGGTGTTGAGGGTGACCCGGAAGCCGAGGCGCCGCAGCAGGTCGATCGGGTGCGTCGCGTAGTCCTTCGCGGCGCCCGTCTGGAGGTTGGACGTCGGGCAGACCTCGAGCGCGATGCGGTTGTCGCGCACGTACGCGGCGAGGTGGCCGAGCGTCGCCGTGCCGTCGTCGTGGACCTGGATGTCGTCGGTGATGCGGACCCCGTGCCCGATCCGCTCGGCGCCGCAGACCTGGACCGCCTCGTGGACGGACTCGGCGCCGACGGCCTCGCCCGCGTGGATCGTGAAGTGGCAGTTGTGCCGCTTCAGGTGCTGGAAGGCGGGGAGGTGACGGGCCGGCGGGTTGCCGATCTCGCCGCCCGCGATGTCGAAGCCCGCCACTCCGCGGTCCCGGTGGGCCACCGTGAGCTCGGCTATCTCCAGCGAGCGCTGCGTGTGCCGCATGCCCGTCAGGAGCGCGCGGACCGTGATGCGGCCGCCCGCGCGGCGCTCGCCCTCGCGGAAGCCCTCGTTCACGGCCCCGACGATCTCGTCGAGGCTCAGGCCCTGCTCCTGGTGCTGCTCGGGCGCGTACCGCACCTCGGCGTAGACGACCCCGTCGGCGGCCAGGTCCTCGGCGCACTCGGCGGCGACACGGAAGAGGGCCTCGCGGGTCTGCATCACCGCGCAGGTGTGGGCGAAGGTCTCCAGGTACCGCTCCAGCGAACCGGAGTCGGCGGCGTCCCGGAACCAGACGGCGAGCGCTTCCGGCTCCTCGGTGGGGAGATCGCCGTAGCCGCACTCATGGGCCAGTTCGACGATGGTGCCGGGCCGCAGGCCGCCGTCCAGGTGATCGTGGAGGACGGCCTTGGGAGCGCGGCGGACCCAGTCCGCGACGGGGGAGAGGGCGGGCGCGGAGTTGTCAGACAAGTGCATGCGGCGTGAGTGTACGGCACGGGGTGGCGCGGTGCCGTGACGGGGCCCACGCGGGCCCGTCCCCTGGCCGGGCCGGGGCCAGGGTGTCCGTCCTCGAACGCCGGACGGGCTGGGTGTCTGCGCCGGTCCGGCCGGCTCGGGTGTGTGTCCTCGAGCGTCGCAGGGGCTCGCTGCGTCCGGCAGGGCCACGCGGCGGGGCTCGATCAGTTCGACTGGAGGACCGGCAGCGCCGGCGCCCCCGTCGGCAGCATGTGCTTGGCCGCCAGGATCGGCACGTCCCCGGCGCGCACGACCTGCGTGACCAGTACCGCAGGGGTGTCGGCTGCCCGCTCCAGCTGCGACCCACGCCGCCGCCCGAGCACGGTCGCGGTCACCCCGGAGTACGCCGTGAGCGGCACCCCGCGCGAGGCGGCGGCCAGCACGGCCAGCATCGAGGTGCGGTCGGCACGACCGGCCTCGTGAAGGGCATGCGCGAACGCCGGATGCGCCCGTTCCAGTACGTCGTCCGACGCCGCCCACTCCTGGCTGAGCGCCGCCGCGGCGTCCCCGTACAGCAGGGACTCCCAGAACCGCAGCTCCGCGCGGGCAGGAGCGAGCAGATGCTGGGTGGTGAAGTCGGTCGGCTCCTCGACGGCCCGCCGCAGCGCCCGCACCCGCAGCGGCGCGCCGGGCGACAACTGCTCCTCCAGCGGCTGGAGTTGTTCGAAGCCGCGCCGGAGCGGGCGGTCGTTCACGGTCCTGCCGACGCCCCGGCGCACGGTGAGGAGCCCGTCCTCCTGGAGCAGCAGCAGCGCCTCGCGGAGGGCGGGCCTGCTGACCCCGAGTTCGGTGGCGAGACGGGGCTCGGACGGCAGGGTGGAACCCGGCGGATAGGTGCCGTCGTGGATGGCGTCCGCGATCCGCTCGTACAGGACGACGACCGGGCGGCGCTGCGGTCCGCTCACCCGTCCGCTCGCTGCTCCGCTGACTGCCACTGTGTCTCCCCGGCTCACTTGTCAGCTCACTGGCGCGGGCTGGGTATGCGATGTCCTTGTTGCTTCCACCGTAGTTCACGGCCAAGGCATCCTGAGGGACCGGGCATGCCGTAGCTTGTCTGACAAGGATGAGTGGGCCTGTCGGTGTCTCACCCGTACGGCCCGCTCCGCCGTCCTCATGGGGCCAGGATCCGTCCGTCCTGGTCCCATGAGTCCCGAGGACGCCTCGAGAGGCGGCACGACCGGCAGCGGGGCAGGGGCCGGGACGGGGGAGGCGGTCTCGGTGGCCGGCTCACCGTTGCGAGGATCGCGTTCCTGGTGCTCGCGGCCCTCACGCTGATCTTCGTCTTCGAGGACACCCTTCGGGTGAAGGTCAGGGCCCTGGTCCCCGAGGTCGTCCTGCCGCTGTGCCTGGCCCTGCTGTCCGCGACGATCCTGGGCCTGCTCTGCGGCGGGTGCCCCTTCCGGCGCCGCGACAAGTGACGGCGGACAGGGCCTAGCCTGGCGACATGAAGCCCGACGCCTCCCGCCGCTCCGCCCCCCTGGGCCTGCTCGCCGAGGGGCCGCGCGTAGGCATACGGCACTACCGTCCCGGCGACGCCGACGAGTTCACCGCGCTCGCCCGCGCGAGCAGAGAGCTGCACCGGCCCTGGCTCTTCCCGCCCGAGACGGGCGAGGCGTACGCCGCGTACGCGCACAGGCTCATCGACGATCCGACCAAGGAGGGCTTCCTGGTCTGCGACCGCGACGACGGCCGGATCGCCGGATTCATCAACATCAACAACATCGTCCGCGGCGGCTTCCTCTGCGGAGCCGTCGGCTACGGCGCCTTTGTGCACGCCGCAGGCCGCGGTCTGATGAGCGAGGGCCTGCGCCTCGTCGTCCAGTACGCCTTCGGCCCGCTCGGCCTGCACCGCCTCGAGGCCAACATCCAGCCCGGCAACGCCGCGTCCGTCGCGCTCGTCCGGGGGCTGGGCTTCCGGCTGGAGGGTTTCTCCCCGGACTTCCTCTTCATCGACGGCGCCTGGCGCGACCACGAACGCTGGGCGATCACCTCCGAGATGACCCTCCGGTCGGGCCATCCGGCCGATTGAGGATCCGTCGCACGGCGGGTGAGGACGAGTCGCATGCGCGGCAGCGCGAGTGCGAGCGCCGCACCGGCCGTGCTCCTCGCGGACCTTGTGGCCGCGGCCTTTGCCGAAGAGTGACCTGCTGAGCCCCTGGCCGGGGCGGCGCCGACCGTGTTCCATGGTCATCGCGCGAACGATGCGATCGACGTGCGAGCGAAAAGCGAGGTTGCCGTGGCCACCACCGTGCGACGTGCCGTACTGACCCTGCCCGCGGCCCCGTTGGGGCCCGAGAATCCGCTGCCTGCCCTCCGCCCCCTCGACGAACTCCACGCGCTCGACGAACGCGCCAAGGACGGCCTGCCGCGGGACATGGCCCGCCAGATCGGATACGAGCCGCTGCGCACCGTGCTGCCCACGAGAGTGCGCGACGGCTACGGACGCGAGCGCTCCGCGACGGACCTCGACACGATCGTCATCGAGAACGACCGGCTGCGGGTCACCGTCCTGCCCGGGCTCGGTGGCCGGATCCATTCCCTGCACCACAAGCCCACGGGTCGCGAACTCGTCTACGCCAACCCGGTGTTCCAGCCCGCCGCCTTCGCGCTCAACGGCGCCTGGTTCTCCGGCGGCATCGAATGGAACATCGGCGCCACCGGCCACACCACCCTCTCCTGCGCACCGCTGCATGCCGCCGTGGTCCCCGCCCCCGACGGCGGCGCGATGGTGCGGCTGTGGGAGTGGGAGCGGCTGCGCGATCTGCCGTTCCAGGTCGACCTCTGGCTGCCCGACGGCTCCGACTTCCTCCATGTCGGCGTCCGGATCCGCAATCCGCACGAGCGGCCCGCGCCCGTCTACTGGTGGTCCAACATCGCCGTACCCGAGGGCCGGCGGACCCGGGTCGTGGCCCCGGCCGACGGGGCCTGGCACTTCGGTTACGAGCGCGCGCTGAGGAAGGTCGCGGTCCCCGGGCACGAGGGCGTCGACCGCACGTACCCGCTGCGCAGCGAGTACCCCGCCGACTACTTCTACGACGTGCCGGGCGACGCGCGCCGGTGGATCGCCTCGCTCGACGCGGACGGCCTCGGGCTCGTCCAGACCTCCACCGACCTGCTGCGCGGCCGCAAGCTCTTCCTCTGGGGCTCGGGGCGTGGTGGGCGACGCTGGCAGGAGTGGCTGACCGAACCCGGCACACCCGGCTACGCCGAGATCCAGGCCGGGCTCGCCCGTACCCAGCTGGAGCATGTACGGCTCGACGCGGAGGGGGAGCTCAGCTGGCTGGAGGCGTACGGGCCGCTGTCCGCCGATCCCGCGGCGGTGCACGGCGACGACTGGGCCGCGGCCCGTGCCGAGACCGCCGCACGGCTGGAGGACGCCCTGCCGCGCGCGGACGTCGACGCCGCGTACGAGGCGTGGCAGCGGTGCGCGGACACCGAGCCGGGCGAGATGCTGGCCACCGGCTCGGGGTGGGGTGCGCTCGAAGTGCTGCGCGCCGGGTACAAGTTGCCGGGTACGCCGTTCCCCGAGGCGACCCTCGGTGAGGAGCAGGCGCCCTGGCTGGAGCTTCTGCGGACCGGAGTCCTGCCGTCGCCGCGCCGCGTCGTCCCGCCGGGCCCCACCCTGGTCGCCCCGCACTGGCGGGACATGCTGGAGACCGCCCCCGCCGAACCGCTCACCGAATACCACCTCGGTGTCGCCCAGTGGCACGCGGGCGACTTCGCCCAGGCCGTACGCAGCTGGGAGCGCGGCCTCCGGCTCGCCCCCTCGCGCTGGCCGTTGCTGCGCTGCCTCGCCGTCGCCGACCGGGAGGGCGGCCACGTCGAGCGCGCCGCCGAGCTGTACGCGGAGGCCTTCGACGACCTCTGCGCGGAGCGCCGTGACGACGGGGAGGCCTGGACCGCGGCGACGGCGGCGCTGGCCCGCGAGACCGTCGAGGCGCTTCTCGCGGCCCGCCGCCCCGCGTCGGCCCGCGCGGTGCTGACCCGGCTCTGGCCTGCCGTGCGCGAGCGCGGACGCTTCCGCTTGCTGGAGGCCCGGCTGCTGCTCGCGGAGGGCGACCGTGGTCGCGCCCGGGCGGTCTTCGAGGAGGGTTTCGAGGTGGCGGATCTGGCCGAGGGTGCGGAGATCCTGGGCGAGGTGTGGTCGGCGCTCGCGGACGAGCCGCTGCCGGAGAGCTACGACTACCGGATGCGGCCGCCGCGGGCCCTGGGCGGGGGCTGACCTTTCCACGCCCCGCCCCTTCCGGGGCCGGCGCGCCGTCCCGGTCCCGGGCGCCTGCCCGGTACCGGTCAGCCGGCGGCGTTGTTCAGGAGGGCGGGGCAGGTGCCGCGGGGGCCGGTCAGCAACTCGAAGTGCCACATCTCGTTGGCGTAGACCTGGCACAGGCCGTAGGCGGAGCCGTTGCGGATGAGCCAGTCGTCGGCGTCGGTGGGGCCGATGTCCACCGCTTTCCCGGACACGTGGGTCGACTTCTCCGGGGTGTTCACGAATTCCCGCGCCTTTTCCAGGCTCCCGTACTTCTCGATGCCCTCATCCAGCAGGCGCTGTTGCTGTTCCTTGCTGCGCCAGCCCGACGTGACCACGAATTCGATGCCGTCGTCGCGGGCATCACGGGCCGCTTCCTGCACGGCCTTCAGCAGACGCTTGTCCAGATGGCCGACGGCCGGGTGCCAGGTGTCGAAAGGGGTGATTTCACGGTCGTCCGGTAGGTCACCGTCGTCGTCAGCCTCGGGAGAGACGTCCGCGGGCGTCCCGCCGCTGTCCGGCGAATTTTCTGCTGGCGCGGTTGCCCGCGCAGCCGGTTCGCTCCACGTCGTCACGGCCCATGTCGCCGACAGCACCAGCACCAGGAACGCGCAGATTACTGCCGGCAGCGAGCCAGGGAGTCGGCGCGCCGCCATGGCTGAGCGGTTCGCCACGTGGTTGTCGTGCATCGTGGCCTCCAGGCATCTCGGACGGAGCGGCGGGTGCCGCTCGGTGATGCCTTGAGTCAAGGGCGGGCCGTGTTGCCAGGCCGTCTCGATTTCCCGATACGTTTTCGATAGGCCCGGACCGCTCCAATAGAGGTGGCCGGGCACAGGACCGGCGGCCGGTCCGGCTCGCGGCACTAGCGCTCCGCAGTGCGGAAATCACTCTTCGCCAGCGTTCCCGGCCGGGCCGTAGGGTGGGCCGAAAGCCGAATATCGGCTGGTTCGAGACAGGGCGGGAGAGGCCGTATGCGGGTGCTGATTGTCGAGGACGAGGTGTATCTCGCCGAGGCGGTGCAGGCCGGCCTGAGGCTCGAAGCCATTGCCTCCGACATCGCCGGGGACGGCGACACCGCCCTGGAGCGCCTCGACGTGAACGAGTACGACGTCGTCGTCCTCGACCGCGACATTCCCGGCACGCACGGCGACGACGTGTGCCGGATCATCGTGGAGCGGCGCCTCGGCTGCCGCGTGCTCATGCTGACGGCGGCGGGCCTCCTCAACGAGAAGGTCACCGGGTTCGAGCTCGGCGCCGACGACTACCTGACCAAGCCCTTCGACCTGAAAGAGCTGGTCGTGCGGCTCCGCTCACTGGCCCGCCGGCCCAAGGACAGCACACCCCCGGTCATCGAGTACGCCGGAATCCGGCTGGACCCGTTCCGTCGCGAAGTCTTCCGCGACGGGAAGTACGTGGCGCTCACCAGGAAACAGTTCGCCGTCCTCGAAGTCCTCATCACGGCGCGGGGCGGGGTCGTCAGCGCGGAGACGCTGCTGGAGCGGGCCTGGGACGAGAACGCCGACCCGTTCACCAACGCGGTCCGCATCACCATGTCCACGCTCCGCAAACGGCTGGGCGAACCGTCGTCCATCCACACCGTGCCCGGTGTCGGATACCGGCTCGACGAACGGGCGGGGCACGGACAGTGAACCGGCGATCAGCACCCCACCGGGCCACCGCCGCAGCACCGGCGGCGGACGACACAGCGCGCCCTCCTCGGCCGCGGCGGCTGACCGCCCGGATGAAGCTCACCCTCACCTACGCCCTGTTCGTGGTCGTCGCGGGCGCGTTCACCCTGGCCGTCATCTACCTGGCCTTGCGCTTCGTGCCCAACTACCCCCTGACCGCCGCGAACCCACGGGACGAAAGCGGCGCCCCCTCCCGGCAGGAGATCCTGCAGACCCTGCTCGAAGCCTCCGGCATCACGCTGCTCCTGCTGGCGCTCGTCGGGGTCGGCGGCGGATGGTTCATCGCGGGCCGCGTCCTGCGGCCCCTGCAGGACATCACCCGAGCGGCCAGGCGGGCGGCCGACGGTTCCCTGGACCACCGTGTGGGACTCACCGGTCCGCGCGACGAGTTCACGGATCTCTCCGACACCTTCGACACCATGCTCGCCCGACTGCAGCGGTCCTTCGACGCACAGCAGCGCTTCGCCGCCAACGCCTCGCACGAGCTGCGCACTCCGCTCGCCGTCAACCGCACCATGCTCGACGTCGCCACCGCCGACCCCGACGGCCAGGACTACCCCAGACTCGTGGCCCGGCTGCGCGAGACCAACCAGCGCGGCATCGAGGTCACAGACGCCCTGCTGCAACTTTCCGTCCTCGAACACACCCCGCCCACCACCCAGCCCCTCGATCTCGCCGACACCGGCCGAGAAGCCCTCGACCTCGTCCGCGAGGAAGCCGGGACACGGGGCGTCACCCTCTCCGCCGACACCCTTCCGGCCCCGGCCACCGGCGACGTCGTACTGCTCCGCCAGCTCACCCTGAACCTGCTCCACAACGCCCTGCGGCACAACCTGCCCACCGGCGGATCGCTCACCCTGACCACCGGCCCCGACTCGGCACACTCCGGCCGCGCCGTCCTGACCGTCACCAACACCGGGCCCCTCCTACCCGAGACGGTCGACCACCTCACCGAACCGTTCCTGCGCGGCAGCGGGCGCCTGGCCGAGAAGGATCCCGCGCGCCGCGGGCACGGCCTCGGTCTGGCCATCGTCGCCGGCATCGTCCGCGCCCACCATGGCGATCTGATGCTGACACCCAACCCCGGCGGCGGACTCACCGTCCGTGTGTCACTCCCCGGCCTTTCGGTTACTTGAGGTGGCGAGGCCGTCGGTGGTGATGGCCGGGCGGCCGCTGGTGCCGACGACGACAAGCTTGATGGTGTGTTCGGCGCTGGTGGTCCAGGTCTTGGCCCAGATCGCGTCGAGGTACTCGGTGGTGGTCGACTTGAGGTCGGCGGTGGGGGTCTTGTCGCCGTCGACGTAGATGTATGCCTGTCCGCAGATGGAGGCGCGGGAGACCACCCGGACCGCGGACCGAGAGCTGCGGCTGTTCTCGACCATCACCACGTTCGGCACATCGATGGACATCACGCTGGACGAGGCCGCGATCGAGTCGTGCTACCCGGCGGACGCGGAGAGCGCCGCCTGCTTCACCGCATGCGACGGTGGGAGTCAGGCCCGCCGCCAGGTCACCTTGGGGCCGGTTTCCCTGCGGATGATCCGCAACGGCCATATGCCCTCGTCGTCGACTTCCCGGACGCGTACTCGTTCGGCCACGACAACAGCTCGGCGGGTCCGAGCCGCCCGGCCGGCACCCGGACGGCGCGTCGCAACAGGGCGAACATTGCCTGCTGCGGCATTCGCTAGGCGCGGCAGAGGAGTTCGCCGTGCGGGACCATGAACCACGCGTCGGCCTCGGCGCCCCACGCCCGCCACGCGTCGGCGATCGCCGCCAGCTCCGCGGCGCTCGCATGCCCGCCGTCGACCGCCAGCTTCGCGTACACCGAAGCGGTCGTACGGTCCGCCCAGAGCTCGCTCCACCACGCGCGCTCCTCGGGGGTGGCGAAGCACCACGCCGTGGTGGTCGCCGTGATGTCGGTGAAGCCCGCGCGGCGCGCCCAGGAGTACAGGCGGCGGCCGGCGTCGGGTTCGCCGCCGCCCGCGCGGGCGACGCGGTGGTAGAGCTCCAGCCAGCCGTCCAGGGCGGGCGCTTCCGGGTACCAGGCGAAAGCGCCGTAGTCGCTGTCGCGGACGGCGACCATGCCGCCGGGGCGGCAGACACGCCGCATCTCCCGCAGCGCGCCCACCGGATCGCCCACGTGCTGCAGCACCTGATGGGCGTGCACGACGTCGAAGGAGTCGTCCGGGAACTCCAGTGCGTGGACATCGGCGACGGCGAAGCGGACGTTGTCCAGTCCGCGCTCCCTCACCGCCCCTCGTGCGTCGTCGAGAACGGCCGCGGCCGCGTCCACCGCCGTGACCTGGCCCGGCGCCACCAGCGCGGCCAGATCGGCCGTGATCGTGCCGGGCCCGCAGCCGACGTCGAGCAGGGTCATGCCCGGGCGCAGTTCGGGGACGAGATGGGCCGCGGAGTTGGCGGCGGTCCGCCAGCGGTGCGAGCGCAGCACCGACTCGTGGTGCCCGTGGGTGTAGACAGCGGTCTCCTGCGGCATGGCCGTACTCCCTCTCCCTCGCGCGAAGCAGTACGGTCACGGTACGCCGCCGGATCGAATGATGAGACCTGCGTATCGCGATATGGGACGAAGGAGGTGTCAGCCCACCACGACCGGCGGCACGACGGTGGCGTGCGCATCGAGCGCCGCGGGCCGGTACACGATGAGCGCCTCCTCTCTCTTGTCGAGGACCAACTCGTGGGCGGCCTCGCCCACTTCGCCGTCGTACGCGAACGGTGTGCCCGGCGCCAGACCGTCGATCCGCAGCCGTCGCAGCCGGACCGCCGCATGGAAGGGGGAGCGGCTCAGCGGACCCGCGAGCGCCGCGGCCAGCAGGCGGAGCCCCGGACCGCGGCCGCCGTGCACCACCCGCACGTCGAGCAGACCGTCCGCCAGATTCCGCCGTCGGCCGGGCGCGGGGCCGATCCGCCGGTAGAGGCAGTTTCCTGCGAACAGCAGCCACAACGGGCGCCGGGTGTCGCGGAATTCGGCCTCCAGCGGATGGTCCGCGCGCAGCGTCCGCAGCGCCGCGAGGACCCCTGCGGGCCATGTGCCGATGCGGGGCGCCCAGTGCTCGCGGATCCGTACGAGCTCCGGATAGACGCCGAGGCTGAAGGTGTTCACGAAGTGCCCTTCGGGCGCGCCCCCGACACCCGGTCTGAACCGGCCCAGGTCGACCCGTACGGCATCGCCCGACGCCAGCGCCCGGCAGGTGTCGTGGACCGTCTCCACGCCCAGGTCCTTCGCGAAGTGGTTGAGCGTGCCGCCCGGGAACACCGCGAGCGGCAGACCGTGGCGGGCCGCCACGGCCGCCGCCCGGTTGACCGTGCCGTCCCCGCCCATGACCCCGAGCGCCAGGCAGCCGTCCGCGGCCTTCTCCAGGGCGGCGTCGAGCTCGTCCGGTGCGCACTCCACGATCCTGGCGAGCGGCAGAGCGTCCCGTACGAGCCCGGCGCCCGACTCCCCGGCTCCAGGCAGGACGGTCCCCGGACCTGCCGATCGGTTGACGACGACGACCAGGTCCTGGCCGCCGGGCAGCACCGGCGCGTCGGCGTGCGGGCGGCCCGGCGGTGGCAACCGGTCGCGGGTCGGCACCAGCCCGCGCACCACGAACGCCGCGCCGACGCCGAGTGCCGCGCCCGCCAGCACATCGCTCGGGTAGTGCACGCCCGTGTAGACGCGGGAGAACGCGACCGCGAGTGCGGCGGGCGCGACCACCGCGCCCCACGCCTTCGACTCCATGGCCACCCCGGTGGCGAAGGCAGCGGCGGAGGCCGAGTGCCCGGACGGGAAGGAGGTGGTGAACGGCTGCCGCTTCAGCTGCCGGATCAGCGGTACGGCATCGAGCACCGGCCGGGCGCGCCGTACCGAGCGCTTGCCCACGGTGTTGATCGTCGCGGAGGCGAGCGCCAGCGACGCGAGGCCGCGCAGTGCCGCCCGGCGGGACCGGGGCCGGTTCCCGATCACGGCGATGCCGGCCGCCGTGCCGAACCAGAGGAGCCCGTGGTTGGCGGCTCGGCTGAGCCTGGGCAGGAAACGGTCGGCGCCGGGCCAGTGCCGGGTCGCGACCGCGTGGAAGGCGCGCTGGTCCCATCCGGCCGCCCACAACCGGAGGGAGGGTTTCCGGACGGTGTGCCGGTCGGCTGTGTGGCCGGCCGCGAATGCGGCGGTGTGGGCGGCCGCATGCGTCGGGTCGTCGGCGTGGTGGGCTGAGGCGGACATGGAACGCGGGTACCCCGCGGGCCCGGGGCCCAAGCGGGACCACGGCCGAAGCGCCCCAAAGGGCCGACTGCGCGGCGCGCGCGGCTGCCGGGCCGCGGCCGGGTCCGCGGAGCGGCCACGGGCCTTTGCCGTGGGCCGTGGGCTGTGCTGCGGTGGGGTGCCGGGTCCTGGCCGTGGTTCCGGGGCTGTGCGGCGGAGCGACCTCGGACCCCCGCCGTGGGCCCTGGGCCGTGTGCTGCGGTGGGATCTCGCGTTCTTGGCGTGGTTCCCCGTGCCCCGCCGCGGAGCGACCTCGGGCCCTCCCCGTGCCCCGCCGCGGAGAGCGCTGCGGACACCCCCCCGGGCCCGGGGTGGACCGTTCGCGTGGGCCGCCGGGCGGGCGCAGAGTGGTCCCCATGGACAATCGCCTTCTGGACCGGCATGCCGAGGCGCTCGCGCTCTTCACCGACCGGGTGCACGCGGTGCGGCCCGACCAGTGGGAGGCTCCGACGCCCTGCACCGAATGGTCCGTCCGGGATCTGGTGAACCATCTGACCGCGGAGCAGCTCTGGGTGTCGCCCCTGGTCGGTGAGGGCAGGACCATGGCCGACGTCGGCGATGCCTTCGACGGCGACGTACTCGGGGAGCACCCGGCCGTCACCTGGGACTGCGCCGCATCCGCCGCGAAGGCCGCCTTCAACGAACCGGGAGCACTGGAGCGCACGGTGGAGCTGTCGTACGGCGAGAGCACGGTGGCCGCCTACTGCGCGCAGATGGTCGCCGACGCCACCGTGCACGCCTGGGACCTGTCCCGGGCCATCGGCGCGGACGAGGCGCTTCCCGGCGCGCTCGTCGACTTCACCGAGCGTGAGGTCGCGCCGTACGCCGCGGGCCTGGCGAAGAGCGGGCTGTTCGCCCCTGCCGTGACGCCTCCGGCGGGAGCGGGCGTGCAGACGCAGTTGCTCTGCCTGCTCGGGCGCAAGCCGTGATCATGCGGACGCGGTAGAGCGGTCAGATCGTGCAGGTCGGGGCGATCCGGCAGTCGGCGCGGATCACGGGAATGGGCTGACCGGAGCGGCGGGCCGGGCCGAACCTCCGTATAAAGGGCACGTGGGCCGGGCAGGGTTCCCGGGCGCGAGCACGGGAGGTGGTCGCATGGAGCAGGATCCGGAAGATCACGGTCCGGTCCGTTACGGCCCGCCCGCACCGGAGCCGGGCCTGCCCGTGCTGCCCGAGCTCGCCGAGGTGCTCGCGGCCGCGGCCGGGCGCACATCGACCCAGGAGTCGCCCGGCGGAGGGCCGATCCTGCGGGAGGCCGCCGCCGGCTACTGGTGGCGGCGCGGACTGCGCAGCCGCCCCGAGGACGTTGCGGCCGCGCCCGGCGCGCAGCCCCTGCTGCTCGCCCTGCTGGCCGCGCACGGCGGCGATGTGCTGATGCCGCGGCCGTGCCCCGCCTGGTGGACGCCGCAGGCCCGGCTTCTCGGGCGGCCCGCCTACCACGTGCCCACGCCCGCGGAGTGCGGTGGCGTGCCGGACCCGTACGCGCTGCTGGAGACGGTGCGCAGGGTGCGGGCCGAGGGCGGTGCACCGCATCTGCTGCTGCTCTCCGTCGCCGACGATCCGACCGCCACGGTCGCTCCGCCGGAGCTGGTGCGTGAGGCCTGCGAGGCCGCCGTCGACGAGGGCCTGCACATCGTCAGCGACGAGACGTGGCGGGACACGCTGCACCGGCCGCACGAGCGGGTGCTGCTGAGCCCTGCCGAGATGTGCCCCGACGACGTGACCGTGATCAGCGACCTGTCGGGCGCGCTCGCCCCGGCCGCGTGGCCGGTGGCGGTCGCCCGCTTCCCCGCCACGGTCCGAGCGGCGGGGAAGCGGGCGAGGGTCCTCGACGTTCTCACCGCGCTCGGGGCCTTCGTCGCCGGCCCGGTCGCCGTCGCCGCCGCGCACGCTCTCGGCGAACCCGGGCCCGTCACCACGCGGGCCGCCCGCGCGGCCGCACTCCACGCCCAGGTCGCGGCGGCGGCCCACCGTGCGGTCCTCACCGCGGGCGCCCTCGCCCGGCCCCCTCAGGCGGGCCGCCATCTCTACGCCGACCTGGGCCCGCTGCGCGCCCGGCTCGCCGCGCGCGGCGTCAGCGACTCCATGGAACTCGAGGACTACCTCAGCGCCCGCCTCGGCACCCTGTCGCCCGGCGGCCACCGCTTCGGCGACGAACTCGGCGCTCTGCGCGTCCGCCTGGGCACGGGCCCACTGCTCGGCACGACGCCGGAGGAGCGACTGGAATCGCTCGCCGCCGAACGACCACTGGAACTGCCCCACGTGGCCAGGGCACTGACCGCCCTCGGATCGGCCTTCGACGAACTCCGCTGACCCACCCGCGAACCGCGAGCCCGACCCGCGCTGAACGGAGCCCCAGATGACGGACCCCCCGGAGCCCCGCCCCGCCGACCACCCGCCCGCGGCGGACGACCCGTACGGCCCCGTGCGTGCGGCGCCCGGCGACGGGTGCGCCCCAGGTCAGGGGCGCGTGGAAGCCTCCACCCGGTCGGAGCCCGGTTCATCCGCGGTGCGACCCGTCAGGTCTGCCGTCGAGGCAGGCCCTTCGGTACGTCCGGCGCCGACCGGGGGAGCGGGCGCTCACGGGGGAGACGGCCCCGCGGGGGCCGCCGGTGCAGCCGGCGCAGCGCGCACCGCCGCGGCCCGCTCCACGACCGGACTGCGCCCGCTCGGTTCGGTCCGCCGCTGGCCGCGCTCGTTCGCCGACCGGCTCACTGCGCCGTTGCCCGGGGTGAGGGCCATGGCCAGGCTGGCCAGGGAAGGGGCGCTGCGGCCCGCCGGGGCAGGGCTGGCGGACATCCCCCAACTGCCCTTCGCGCCGGGGCCGCTGCCCGCCGCGGAGCCGGGGACCGTCGCCGTCACCTGGGCAGGGCACGCCAGCTGGGTGGTGACGATCGGAGGGCTCACCGTGCTCACCGACCCGGTGTGGTCGCGCAGGATCCTCGGCACCCCCGCCCGTCTCACCCCGGTCGGCATCCGCTGGGAGGACCTGCCGCGCGTCGATGCCGTGGTCATCAGCCACAACCACTACGACCACCTCGACGCCCCCACCGTCGCCCGCCTCCCCAGGCGCACCCCGCTGTTCGTCCCGGCCGGGCTCGGACGGTGGTTCCGGCGCCGCCGGTTCACCCGGGTCACCGAGCTCGACTGGTGGGAGGCCGCCGAACTGCCCGCGCCCGGCGGGGGAGCGGTGCGGTTCGACTTCGTACCGGCGCACCACTGGTCCAAGCGCACCCTGACCGACACCTGCCGCTCGCTCTGGGGCGGCTGGATCCTCACCGACCAGCGGGGCCGCCGGGTCTACTTCGCGGGCGACACCGGATACGGCCACTGGTTCAAGGAGATCGGCCGGCGCCACCGGGACATCGATCTGGCGCTGCTGCCGATCGGGGCGTACGCGCCGCGCTGGTGGCTCAGCACCGTGCACACCGACCCGGAGGAGGCTGTGCAGGCCTTCCAGGACCTCGGGGCCCTCAACATGGCGCCGATGCACTGGGCGACGTTCGTGCTCTCCGCCGAGCCCGTCCTCGAGCCGCTCACCCGGCTGCTGGTGGCCTGGGAGCACACCGGCCTCGCGCGCGAGCAGCTCTGGGACCTCCCGGTCGGCGGCTCACGTCTGCTGTCCGTGGCCGACCGGAGCCGTGGCGCGCGCCTGCTCGCCTCCGATTGAAGCAGTCGGCGACTCAGGCCTGCCGGCCGTCGGACGAGCCCGGCCCCGGCCGCCGCAGCCTGCGCCACAGCGTGGGCGCCGCGCTGATCACCACCGTCAGGGCCACCGCCGCCACGACCCCCTGCCACGGTTCGGGGAACAGCGAGCCCCCGAGGATCCCGATGAGTCCGTACGTCGCCGCCCACGCCAGGCACGCCGGTCCGTCGCCCCGTGCGAACCGCGCCGTCGGCATCCTGGCCAGCAGGCACGCCAGCATCACCGGAATCCGTCCGGCCGGCACGAGCCGCGACAGCACGAGCACCTGGGTCCCGTGCTCGTCGAGCCTGTGCTGCGCCTGCGTCAGCCGGTCCGGCGTCGCCCTGCCGCGCAGGGCCTCCAGCCACTTGGAACCGTTCTTCGACCCGACCCCGCGCCGCCCGAGCCAGTACAGCGTGATGTCCCCGACGAACGCCGCGAGCGCCGCCACCAGGAAGACGAACAGCACGGCGAACGGTGTCGTCTGATGGAACGCCACCACCGCGGCCGAACTCACCAGCGCCCCCGTCGGCACCACCGGCACCAGCGCACCCAGTGCAACCAGCAGAAACAGCGACGGATAGCCGACGGCCTGCTGCGTGGACTCCGGAGGCACCTGCCCCATGACGTCCTGGAGCGTCACCGGGCGACCTCCGGCCGGACACTCTCGCCGTGCCCCAGCCGGTGCACCGTCACGTTCGGCGCCAGTCGCGCCGCCTTCCGCGCGAACTCGTCGCCCGGCGAGTGGAACTCGTGCGGCCGGATCGCGTCCATCCCGATCGGCCAGTACGTGCCGTAGTGCACCGGCACGGCCGAGCAGGGCGCCAGGGCGGCGAGGGCGCGCGCAGCCCGGTCCGGGTTCAGATGGTGGTGCCCGAGGAACGGCCCCCAGCCGCCCACCGGCAGCAGGGCCACCTCCACCTCGCCGACCGCCTCCGCCATGCCGTCGAACAGTCCGGTGTCCCCGGCGAAGTACGTCCGCGCCGCACCGCGGATCACATAGCCGAGGGCCGGGGAGCGGTGCGGCCCCACCGGCAGCCGCCGCCCGTCGTGCAGCGCGGGAACGGCCCGTACGAACAGACCCTCCACCGCCACCTCGTCCCCCGCCGCCACCTCGATGATCCGCAGTCCGTCCAGTCTCCTGAGCCCGGGCACAGCGCGCTGCGCTCCGCGCGGCACGATCAGCCGGGTGCCGGGCGCGAGCCGCGCCAGCGACGGCAGATGCAGATGGTCGGAGTGCAGATGCGACACGACGACGGCCTCGGCGACCGCGGCCTCGCGCGGCGGCAGCGCACCGCGGCGCCGCCGCAGGTGCGCGAGCCTGCCCACGAACAGCGGGTCGGTCAGCACCCGGACCCCGGAGTCCTCGACCGTACAGGTGGCGTGACCCCACCAGGTGATCTCCACCGCCACGCACCCGCCTCCTCGCGTCTACGGGAACCGTGCCCGGGCCGGCGCTCGAGCCCGGATACGAGAGTAGGCGTTGTGCGGCAGTGCGGTCCTGCGGCAGCGGCCGCGCAGTCCTGCGGCAGCCCTCTCTGTGCGCCTGTTTCGCGCGGTGGCACTCGGAGTAGTGTCGGCGAGGACAGCCGAAGCAGGGGGACGGTCCATGGACGACGTGCGAAGCGGTGCGCGAAGCGACGTACGGGTGGCGGCGATCGCCAGTGTGACCCCGCTCGAGGAACTCGACAGCGATCCCTTCCTCGTCGACACCCGCACCCAGCACGCCATGTGCGCACGCTGGGCCGCGGACAAGGGGTACGTCGTCACCCGGGAACTGCTGTTCTACGGGCTGCGCCCCGACCACTGCGCGCTCTGGGCCGACGTCGACGCCGGCCTCGTCGATCTCTTCGTCGCCCCCAACGAGCGGGTGCTCGCCCGCGCGCTCACCTCCGTGCGGGATTTCTCCGCCGAGTGCGAGCGGCGCGGCATACGGCTCGAGACGGCGGGACTCGACGAGCCGTCCTACGACGCCGCCATGAAGGCGAGCGTGCACCGCAGGCTCTCGATGCCGACGGCCGGATACGACGGCTGCTGAGCGGGGCCGCACCCCGGTCCACGGGCGGGAAGAGGGCTGTGTCCGGCTTTGTGTCACGCTGGACTTCGAGGGAATCCTGCAGGCGAGAGGCAGTGACCTGGCGTGGGCGAGCGGCGATGGCGGACGGTCGGCGGCGCCCTGTTGCGAGTGATCGTGGTGTGGGCCGTGTCCACGCTCACGATGCTGGCGCTCGCGGGGATCCTCCCCGACTTCGAGCTCCAGTCGTCCGACGGGGAGAGCATCACCCGGACGGCCCTCACCGCGGCATGGGGCGCGGGTGCGTTCGGCCTGCTGACCGTCCTCGTGTGGCCCGTGATCGTCCGCGCGCTCCTGCTCGTGCCGGCCCTGGTCCTCGGGCTGCTGGTGTTCTTCCTCAACGGCTCGCTGCTGCTGCTCGCCCTGCGGCTGATCCCCGACGGCGGCGGCGCGGCCGCCCCCGAGACCGCGGTCGTGGTCGCCGCCGTGATGTCGGCCGTCGCCTCCGCCACCTCCACCGCGCTCGCCGTACGCGACGACAACGCCTACCGCCGCCGCCTCTCCCGCCTCGCCGACCGGCGCCGTCGCAGACGCGGCGAGCGCATCGCGGGCAGCGCCCCGCCCGGCACGGTGTTCCTGCAGCTCGACGGCGTCGGGCACGCCGTGCTCGTACAGGCGGTCGCGGACGGGCTGATGCCGACCGTGGCGGGCTGGCTCGACACGTCGCACCGGCTCACCCGCTGGCGCACCGACTGGTCGAGCCAGACCGGCGCCAGCCAGCTCGGCATCCTGCACGGCACGAACCACGACGTCCCCGGTTTCCGCTGGTACGAGAAGGACACCGGACGGTTCATGGTCAGCAACCGTCCGGCGAGCGCGGCCGAACTCCAGCGCCGGGCCGTCGCCCGCACGCGCGACGCCGGACTGCTCAGCCTCGACGGGGCCAGCCGCGGCAATCTGTTCAGCGGCGGCGCCGACCAGCTGGCGCTCGTGCTCTCGGTGGCCGCCCGGCGCGGCCGCGCCAACCGCTCCCGGGCCGGATACTTCGCGTACTTCTCCGACCCCGCCAACGCCGTCCGTACCGCGCTCTCCTTCGTCGCGGAAGTCGTCCGCGAGATCGGCCAGTCGATCCGCTCCCGGTTGCGGGGCGATGAGCCGCGCGTCGGCCGCGGCGGCCTCTACCCGTTCATCCGGGCCTTCGCGACGGTCGTCGAACGGGACGTGGTGGTCGCCGCGGTGATCGGGGACATGCTTGTCGGCCGCACGGCCGTGTACGCGGACCTCGTCGCGTACGACGAGGTCGCCCACCACTCGGGACCGCACAGCCGGGACGCGGCGAAGGTGCTGGAGCGGATCGACCGCGCCGTCGCGTTGATCGCCAAAGTCGCCGAGCACGCGCCGCGCACGTACCGGATCGTGCTGCTCTCCGACCACGGCCAGAGTCCCGGCGAGACCTTCGAGGGCGTGTACGGGCTGACGCTCAAGGATCTGGTGCGGGCCGGCTGCGGGCTGCCGGTGTCGCGCCGCGCCGGGCGCACCAGGAGCGGAGCGGAGGCCCGTGACGCCGTCCGTGACGCGCTGCGCAGCGCCCTGCACCGGCCGGTCGGCGAGGAGGACGCCGTGGAACGGCCGACGGGCGGCACCGACCCGGTCGTCCTCGCCTCGGGCAACCTGGGCCTGATCTCCTTCCCCGGCCTGCCGGGGCGGCTCAGCCGGGAGCAGATGGACCGCCACCACCCGGCGTTGCTGCGCACCCTCGCCAACCATCCGGGCATCGGCTTCCTGCTGGTGCGCAGCGAACGGCACGGTTCCGTCGTGCTCGGCAGGGACGGGGCGGAGCTGCCGGTGGACACGCTCGACGGCTCGGGGCCGCTGGCCGTGTTCGGGCCGGGGGCGGCGGACGCCGTCCGGCGCACCGACTCCTTCCCGCATGTCGCGGACATCATGGTCAACTCGATGTACGACCCCGACAGCGGCCGGGTGCACGCCTTCGAGGAGCAGATCGGCTCGCACGGGGGACTCGGCGGCGAGCAGGCCCATCCGTTTCTGCTGTGGCCGCGCGAGTTCTCCGAGCCGGTCGCCGACGGCGGTGAGCCGACGGGCGCGGAACAGGTGCACGAGGTGCTGCGGCGCTGGCTCGACGAGTCCCTGAGGGACGGGCACGGCCCGCAGGTGCCGCTCGGCAGTGTGGAGGATCCACGGCAGGTGGCCGGTGCGGAAGAAGCATTTCCGGTCACCGACGGGGCCGTACCGGACAAAAGTGAGTGATGTGGTGCAGCCGGCACCGTCCCCGACCATGGTCGGGTTTGCACGGAGAAAGGTGCACCACCCTCGCTCTGACGGTGTGTTCGAGATGCTGGTCCTCGTCAAGACGTTCACGGCGACGGTGCCGTAGCTGCTGTCCACGGCCGCTCAGATCCACTACCTGGCCTCGGGGCAGTCGCACCGCGTCAGCCGCGCCCGCCTCGTGCGCGACGGCGTGCTCGCGGCGGCCGCCGCCGTCTCCTCGGTGTGGCTGGTCGCCGGCTCGGGCTACGCGGCGGTCCACCAGGGCGTGCAGTTCCTCTTCGCCGGCGTCCTCGTGTACGCGTGGATGTCGGCGCGCAACCACAGGGCGGCCATCCGGGCGACGCATTCGGCACAACGGGTGCAGCGGGTGTAGGCCGCACGAGCGGATCAGGGCTCGAGGCGGGCGGGTCTGGGCCGGTTCGCGGGCACATGTGGCATGTGCAGGAGGTGCGCACCCGTGAACCGTTCCGCGCGCTGTGCAGTCGTTCGTGCCGTGCTGGTCGCTCTGCTTGCCCTCATCGCGCTGTGGAGTACGCAGGCGGGCGCGGCAGTCGTGACGCCGCAGGGCGCCGACGCCAGGCCGCCGGCCTCCTCCTTCCCGGTCGATCCGGCCGGGGAGGGCCATCAGGACACCACCGGGACGGAACAGCCCGACCCGCCCTGCCGCGCCGAGCGGCGCGGCACGCAGGCCCCCTGTGACCGTCAGGCTCCCGCGGCCCTGCCTCGCCCGGACCTCCACGGCGTCGCCGTACCCGTGACGCCCCCGGCACCGCACCCGACGAGGTCCGTGGTCCTGCGCTGCTGAGGGCGCCGCACGGGTGGCCGGCCGGCTCCTGCCGCGCGGCCCCCGTTCACGACGGCCCACCCCCTCAACACGCGCAAGGAGCACAGCCATGCCCATCGACCCGTTCGCCGCCCTGAACGCCATGATCCGCGCCGAGGCCGCCCGCACGGACCCGCCGCCCGAGGCCCACGCATCGTCCAAGGCCGCCGCACCGGAACCTGAACGTGAACCGGTGAAGCGCGGCGGCGGACACCATCCCGGCTCCGAGGGCGACAGGACCCGCTGACTCCCGCAGGCAGCGAACGTCACCGCACCGCACTTCACCGGACCCGCGTCCGACTCACCGCACCCGCTCCGGCTCGCCCCGGCGGGTGCGGCGGCCAATCGAACTACCGTGTCCCTGTGAGATCTCCCTTCGATGCCGCACTGAACGGCCTCGCGGTCGACCCGGCGGCACCGGCCTCGGTCCTCGTGCGTCTGCTGAGCCTTGACGACCATTCGATCGTCTTCTGGGTCCACCCGGCGGAAGGACCTGCCCGACGACGTCGTCGATGCGATCCTGGCGCACCCCGAGGACCCTGGCTCCGCTCATGGCCCGCCTGATTCGCCGGACAGACTCCGGTCGGAGGTGAACAGCGGGCGCGGTGAGGGTTCGCTCGTTTCGTCCCACGCGCGGCGCTCGGCGCCATCGAGCCAGTTCAGGTACCACTCCGCGAACGAAACGGGTCCCGTGGTGCCGCGCCGTCCGACCGGCACCACGCCCTCGCCGACAGCCCGTACGTCGTCCCACATGGTGCCGCGCTGGGGGCCGGTGACCACCAGGAGCGAGTAGTACGCGCAGCCCTGGGAGCCGATGCAGAGGGTGCCCTCGGTCAGCGCGTCGTACAGCTCCTCGTGGCGGGCCTCCCAGGGGGTGTACGCGGCGGCGAAAGCATCGTCGTCCGGGTAGTCGGCCCGTTGGGGCTCCGCGCACTCGTGCTCGTCGAGCTCGGCCGTGAGCCCCGGGTCGAAGGGCAGCGTGCAGCGGCCGGTGGCCGGCAGGGCGCCGGGCCCGGACGGCGTCATCGGGAAGAGCCCGTAGTCCGGGCCCGCGCCACCGGCCCCCACCTCCAGGAGGAACGTGTGGTACTCCTCGGGCAGTTCGGTCGCGAGCCGTCGCTCCACCGCTCGCAGCTGTTCCTCGGTCAGGACGGGCAGCAGTTGGAATTTGTGGCCGTGGCCGTGGAAGTCGGCCCCGAACACCCCCCTCCAGCGTGGCGCCTTCTGCAGCGCGAGCACGCGGTCCCGCACCCCGCCCCAGGTCCCGCCCATCGCTCCACCTCCCAAACAAGTTGCCGGAGTTGCGGACCAGGATCTCAAGTCCGGGACCGCGTGACGGGAGCACGTCATGCACCGCCGGATCCCATGGTAAGAAATGTGCTCCAGGCCGAGAGGCGTCGGTCGTTGAGGACGCGTGCGTGCCGCGGACGAGACGGACAAGGCTGCGCGCAGTGATGGAGGGGGCGACATGACGGCAACACAGGACGGTGCGCCGGGCGGACAGTCAGGGCGGGGCGGGTCGGATGGTCAGTACGTACCCGGGTGCCTTCCCCTGCTGATAGGGCTCGGAACTCTGATTTTCGCAGTCGCATCCTTCTTCTTGAACCTGGGCTTCGACCCGAACGCGGCGCCGGACTGCGGCGGCGTGGCGATGACTCCTGGCGACAGGTGTGACGACTACAGCGGAAACGGCGGCGGCGGGAGCTACGCGGAGATGCAGGAGAAGGCGATCGAGACGCACGAGGACAGAATCCGCAACTACAGCATCGCTTTCCCTCTGGCCTTGCTGTGCTTCGCCCGCACTCTGTACGTCTGGTTCAGGCCGGCCCGGGGCCGTCAGCCGGACGGGACTGCTGCCTGACCGATCGCCCACCTCTGCGGTCGTCGATACGGCGGCCAGGACTTCGGCGGGAGGACGGGCTTGTCTTCACCTGATTTCTCCCAGGAGGCCCCGGCCTTCAGGCCGGGGAGGAATGGGTGCTTGGAGCGGAGCCGCGTAGCGGCGGAGTTCCCTGCGTGTCTGTCGTGACCCGAGATCCCGAGTGCGGTCGTCGGCAATTCGGCCGTCCGGGAATCGTGGTCTCGCCCGGTCAGCGGTGCAGCCACCCGGTTCCCACGGAGATCCGGGCTTCCTGGAGTCAAGACCGTGCAGAACGAATCGAGCGACCCGGATCCGCACGACTGGGCCATCAGCTGGGAGAACGGGACCGGCCTGATCGGGATCGACCAGCCGGAGGTGGTCGACGCCGCCTTCGATCGTGAAGAGCGCCACGTGGGTGCCGCCGTCATCGGCCTTGCTCTCAACCACCCTGACCCAGCGGTCATCCTGCCGCGCGTCGCGCGGGCGATGGGCGGCGATTCCGCGGAGCTCCGCCGACAGGGCACAGTGGCGCTCGCTCACGTGGCACGACTGCACCGCACCGTCGATCAGACCTGTCTGACGCTGCTGCGCGGGATGCCCCGCGGCAATGAGGCCGATGACGACCTGTGGACCTTCGTGCCGCACCGGCGCCTGCCCCCGTGGCTCTGGCGCCACCAGGTGAAGCAACGGATCAAGTGGCAGCTCTGGGAGCGCCGGCGGTACTGAGACCGTCCCCGGACGCAGCCGTCCCGACGGAGAACGAGCGTCGTTGGAGCGGGAACTCCGGGCACGCCCTCAGCCGTGGTCAGCGGATTTCGTCGGTGCCCACGGCCGTGCGACGGACAGCGAGTCCGATCCGAGCGCATGAGTTCGCGCCTTTGGCTCCCCGACTGGCGCCCTCCCTCGCCGGAATCTCTGCGCATGGCCACCGTGACCTGCACAGAGACTCCGTCGCCGCCATTACCCCACGGGTAATCGACCCCTCCACCGAACCCCGGCATCGTGATGGTCACCGGGGCCCGGGCGGCGCACTTCGTCCGGGTTCCGGGTCACCGACCAGTGCGTACGAACTCGATGGAGGCTGATCCGCCATGTCCCAGGCCCTGCTCGCCGGACTCTCCCGCACCACCGAGCCGCGGACGGCGCTCCGTCGCTTCCTCGCCCTCGACGCCGTCGTCACGGCCGCCAACGGGCTGGCCTATCTCGCGGCGTCCGGGCCGCTCGGGCGGCTGCTCGGCGTCGATGCGACGCTGCTGCTCGCACTGGGTGTGTTTCTCGCGCTGTTCGCGGCGGGCGTCGGGCTCCTCGCCGCCCGGCCGCAGCCGCCCGCCGGGCCCGTGAAGCTCGTCGTCGACGCCAACGCGGCCTGGGTTGTGCTCAGCGCCGTGGCGCTGGTGGCGTGGCTGGAGCCCAGCACGGTGGGGGCGCTGTGGATCCCGATGCAGGCGGTGACCGTGGCGGGGTTCGCGGGCCTTCAGTGGTCCGCGCTCCGGGCACTCACACCGCACCCCGCTCCATGACACGAGCCATGGGGACGGTGTCCCCCCGCACCGGTCCCTCGGGCCCGGTGGCCGTGGGGACCGGCGCTTCCAGCCGGTCCCCGCACCCCGCCTCGGCCCCGGTACGGACGTTCAAGACGTCATTGACTGCAGGTACTTCACCGTTGCCGGGTCGGCCGGGAGGAACGTCTCGATGGCCAGCTCGGCGACCGTGATGTCCAGCGGCGTGTTGAAGGTGGAGATCGACGACACGAACGACAGCACCACGCCGTGGTGTTCGATCCGCAGCGGAAGGGCGAAGTACGGGTGGGGCTCCGGGCCCGCCACGTCCTGCGGGACGTCGTGGTCCGTCGCGTCGCCGCCCCGCTCCGGCAGGGGATACGCGGCGACCTCCTCGTACAGCCGGCGCAGCGAATCGGAGCGGGCCAGGGCCATCTGGCGCTCCATCTGGGTCAGCAGATGCCCGCGCCACTCGCGCAGATTGCGGATCCGCGGGGCGAGGCCCTCCGGGTGCAGGGTGATCCGCATCGCGTTGAGCGGGGGAGTGAGCAGATGCTCCGGGAGGCCTTCCAGGAGCATGGCGATTCCCCGGTTGGCCGCCACGACCGTGTACGTCCCGTCGACGACGAGGGCCGGATACGGCTCGTACCCGTGCAGCAGCCGCTCCATGCCCTCGCGCAGGGCCTCCAGTGACGGATCGTCCAGGGACGTCTCCGCGTACCGCGGCGCGTAGCCGGCCGCCAGCAGCAGCGCGTTGCGCTCGCGGACCGGGACGTCCAGATGCTCGGCGAGCTTGAGGATCATCTCCTCGCTCGGCCGGGACCGCCCCGTCTCGACGAAGCTGATGTGGCGGGCCGAGGAATCCGCGCGCAGGGCCAGCTCCAGCTGGGTCAGCCTGCGCCGCTCCCGCCAGGCACGCAGCAGTGGCCCCACTCCCGTGTCGGGCGCGACAGTTGTCATACGGAAACCGTAACGTCGCCCGCAGACAATCCCGGAGGGAGTCACGCTCATGCCCACAGAGCCGCTGTCGCAGAAGGAGATCGAGGACAGGCTGCGCGAGCTGCCCGGCTGGTCCCAGAAGGGCGACCGCATCGCCCGTACGTACCGGCTCGGCAACCACTTCGCGGCGACCGCGCTCGTCGTGCACATCGCGCAGATCCAGGACGAGCTGAGCCACCACTCCGATCTCACCCTCGGCTACAACACGGTCAACCTCACCGTGAACACGCACGACGCGGGAGGCGCGATCACCGACCGCGACTTCGAGCTCGCGAGTCGCGTCGAGACGGTCGCCCCGAACCACGGTGCGAGCTGACTGTGCTGCACGACGACGAGACCACCCGCGAAACGGCGGGGGCGGCCGGCGCCGGCCGGGACACCCTGCTCGACTACGACGTGGAGGCCGCGGTCTACGACGCGACGCGCGGCGGTGTGCCCCGCGCCGCGGCGGCCGCCGCGGCGGTGCTCTCCCTCGTGCCGGGGGCCGCCCGCTCCCTCCTCGACATCGGCTGCGGCACGGGGCTCGTCACCGAGCGCCTGGCCACGACCGGGCTGCGCGTCTTCGGTGCCGACTCCGCCCACGGCATGGCCAGGATGGCCGCCACGCGCATCGGAACCGTCGTGCTCGCCGACGTCCGGCGGCTCCCGGTGCCAGGCGCCTCGGTGGACGCGGTGAGCGCCGTGTGGCTGCTGCACCTCGTACGGGACGCACGGGCGATCGTCGCAGAGGCGGCCCGGGTGCTGCGCCCCGGCGGGGTGTTCGTGACCACCGTCGACAAGGATGCCGGGCACGACGTGGGCAGCGACATCGACGCCGTCCTCGCGCCGTACCGCTCGACCGAGGCGTACGACCGCGCCGACCGCATCGAGGCGTTCGCCGCGGCCCACGGCCTGCATCCGGCGGGGGAGACCCACTTCACCGGGCACGGCCAGGGCCGCTCACCGCGCCGCGTCGCCCAGGCGCTGCTCCGCGGCGAGTACGAGTCCCGGCTCACGGCACGCGGAGTGATCGCCGAGAAGCTCGCCGCGGAGCTGCGCGCACTGCCCGAACCTGACGAGCCGAGGCCCGAACCGCGCTACCGGCTCCTCGCCCTGCGCAGGCCCACACCGGGCGGCTGACGGGCCTCCCCCGGCCGCCGGTGGCCGCTCGCCCGGAGGCTCGCATGCTCCGTCGCCCTCCCACCGGCGCGCCGTTCGGCCGGCGGTCCTGGTTCTCGCGACCCGGCGCCGAGGTGCCCGCCTGGTACCGGGCGATGGGCGATCCGGTCGTCGGCGCGGCACTGCGGCTGATGCAGAACGATCCCGCACACCCGTGGACCGTCGCCTCGCTCGCCACCAAGTGCGGGGTCTCCCGCGCGGGGCTCGCGCGCCGGTTCACCGCACTGCTGGGCGAGCCGCCGATGGCGTACCTCACCGACTGGAGGCTCGCCGTCGCCGCCGATCTGCTCCGGGACACGGACGCGACGGTGGAGGCCGTCGCCCGGCAGGTCGGCTACAGCGACGCGTTCGCGCTGAGCGCCGCGTTCAAGCGCGTACGCGGCATCAGCCCGCAGGAACACCGCACCGCTGCGGCCGTTTTGCCGGAACCGCAACACGGCTCGCCATGACGGCGCCCCGGCGCGCACCCTGACGTCATGAGCCATCACCACGACGACACTCACGGCACGGACCCCACCCACATGGACTGGGACGAGCTCACCCCGCTCCTGGAACGCGGCGCCGAGCTGCAGCAACCGCTGTACGCGCAGGCCGCCGCCTGGATCGGCGAGCAGCTGCCCGCCGCCGCCGTGCGCCGCGTCCTCGACATCGGCAGCGGGCCGGGGGTGATCACCTGCCTGCTCGCCGAGGCGTTCCCGCACGCGGAGGTGGTCGCCGTGGACTCCACCCCCGCACTCCTCGACCGCGCCATGGCCCGGGCCGAGCGCAGGGGGCTCGGCGATCGTGTGCGCACGCACACCGCCGAAATGCCCGGCGGCATGGACGACTTGGGCGATGCCGACCTGATCTGGGCGGGCAACTCGGTGCACCATCTGGGGGACCAGCGCGCCGCCCTCACCGGCCTCGCCCGGCGCCTGCGCCCCGGCGGGATGCTCGCCGTCGTCGAAGGCGGACTGCAGCCGCGCCATCTGCCCCGGGACATCGGCATCGGCCGTCCCGGCCTCGAGAGCCGGATCGACGCGGCGAGCGGCGACTGGTTCGAGGAGATGCGCGGCGCACTGCCGGACACCAAGGCGGAGGTCGAGGACTGGCGCGCGCTGCTGGCCGAGGCGGGCCTCGCGCCCAGCGCCACGCGTTCCTTCCTCCTCGACATCCCGGCGCCGGTCACCGTCGTCGTACGCGAGCAGTTGGTCTCCGCGTTCACCTGGCAGCGCAAGGCGCTGGCCGGGCGGCTGTCCGACGACGACGCCGCCGTGCTGGACCGGCTTCTGGACCCGGACGACGAGGAGGGATTCATGCGCCGCCCGGACTGCTTCCTGCTGGCGGCCCGCACGGTGCACACGGCTCGCCGCGGCTGAGCCGACGGCCCCGGTGCGGGCGGCCGGCAGGCAGCCTCAATTGCTGAGCAGGCCGCCGGTGTAGGGGTCCTCGGCGAGCAAGCGCCAGGAGTGCTGGGGGCTCCGGAACGCCTCCGGGTCGACGGCCTTCACCATTTCGTCGACCCGGCTGTGCAGCAGGGCGAGCGGGTCGAACACCTGCCAGGTGTCGCGGCCGGCACCGCAGTCCCACCGGCGCCACTCCGCGCGCAGCCGCTCGTAGGTCCACAAGGCGTACAACAGCGCGGACAGGTCCCGGTTGAGATAGGCCGCGGGCCCGCCCTCGTCGTACCACTCCGGCAGTTCCAGTCGGCCGGTGGCACCGTCGAGGGCGATCACCAGGTCGTGCGGCCACCATCCGACGGCGATGTGGTCGCGCTGGTACGCACGGCCTGCCGCTGCCCCCGGTCTCTTCGACGGCTCGGCCGGTTCGTCGAAGGCGTCGGGGTGGGCCTCCACCATGGTGCGCAGCGGCTCGTCGAACGCGCAGAAGAGCTCGCAGTCGAGAGGCAGTCCGATCTCGGTGAGCAGCCGCCGGGTCGGCTCGTGGGTGAGGCGGTCCGGTATCTCCTCGGGCCGGTAGCGGCGCACCCGGCCCTCGCCGTCGAGCTCTGCGAGCTCCTCCACCAGGTCAGGGCCGAACTCGTACGCGAGAGCGCCCGGCAGGCCGGGCCGGGCGCCCCAGCACAGGGAACGCATCAGCAGCGACGTACCCCAGTGAGGGGGAGGGGAGTCGGCGGCGAACAGCTGCGGGTCGGCGGCGCACATGCGCCGCTCGGCGGCCTCGATCACCTCGGCGACGACTCCGGGTCCTCGGCGGTGCCCGAACGCATCGGCCCGCCACGCCGCCTGCGACACCGACTCGGCCGCGTGGAGCAGCCCTGCCAAGGCGGTGAGGTCGGAGGCGAGCAGGTCGGAGGGGAGGAGGTCGGAGCGGCCGGGGTCGTGGGGGAGAGACCTTCCTGTCCGCTCGCGGTGCGTCGCACCCCTACGGGCGGCGAGGCGGACCTCGCCGGTCACACCGTCGAGCACCACGCGGCTGCCGCAGTAGTCGGTCTCGCCGAGGACCAGGAGCCGACCGTCCCCGACCACCTCGCCGCCCTCCCACCGGGTGAGCGGCTCCAGCCGGCCCGTGTGCAGGGCGGTGAGGTCGAGGTCGGCGGCGGCCGCAGGCAGGCCCTGCTCGCTCAGGAACCGTCGGCTCGGGCCGTGCGACAGTTCCTCCGGCAGGTCCGCCTCCGCCACCCGCACGGCCGGCCGGCCTCCGGCCCGGCGCCCCGCCGGCTTTCCGTCGAGTCGGTACCCATGCCCCGCTGTTCCCCCTGTCGATGATCGGCGTGGCCTCGGCCTCAGCGGTCGTCGGCCCGTGATCCGTCGGCCTGTGATCCGTCAGCGCGTGATCCGTCAGCCTGTGACGCGTACCAACTGCCACCACTGGAACGGCGAGTCGGTGTCCTCCCACTGCCGTACGTTCGCCCCGTCATCGGCCGAGCCGTCCTCCACCTCCAGCAGTAGCCCGCTGATGTGGCTGACCAGCGTGACGGTCCCCGGCGCGTCCAGGTGCTGCTCGATCAGCCACTCCTGTGCGCCGAAGTTGTTCGCCTTCCACTGCTGGACGTTGGCGCCGTTCTCGGTCGATGCGCCCGCGACGTCGAGTCGCTTGCCGCTGTTGGTGTTGACCAGGTGGTAGAAGCCCCCACCGGCGAACGAGATGTCCCATTGCTGCGCCGGAGCCCCGGTCTCCTTGCCCTGCTGCACATTGGCGCCGCTGCCCTTGGCGCCGTTGTACACCTCCAGCACCAGGCCGCTGCCGACATTGCGCACCAGATAGCGGCCCTCCTGGAAGGGAGCAGCCGCGGGGCCGTGGTTCTCGCTCATGGAGCCTCACATTACGTGAGTCGATCCGAGCGGCAGTTCCCGGCCGATGAGTCCTCGCCCCACCGGGCGCCGGGACGTCGTCACGCTGGCACGCGGATCCTCAACTACGGGTCCGAGGTACTCAACCGCTCCACGGACGGCGCCGTCACCTGGCAGTCCATCAGCCCCGATCCGTCCCGGCGGCCCGGGCCCGAGCCGATCCACACCGGACGAAGCCGGCCGAGGGCCGCGCGTGGGTGACCCGCGCCGTGGTCGACCCAGGCGACAGCGACTGCGTCCTCACCACGCACTCCCCACCGCGCGGGCCCGCCCATGCCTCAGGGGTATGGCGGCACCGGCGGCGTGAGCACGGGGCAGGACCTGTCCGGAAACCTTCCGGCCGCGCCCGTCGACGACCTGGTCATCGGTCTCGGCCGTCCTCGCCATGTCGCGCCGGACCACGGCGTGTTCACCGCACCACCGGGCGGCAGACACTGGGCCCGGCCGGGCCGCGGCATGCCCGTGGTCCCCGTGGACGACATCGAGTCCGACGCGGGCCGTCTTCGGTTCGTCGCCGTCGCGTTCGGCCCCGGGCTGGGCTTCTACCGACCGTTCCCTGAGCGCGGCTGTGGTCCCGGCGCCGGGTCCCCGCCACGGTCCGCGGCCCGCGCTGCGGTGGGGGCCGCACGAGGTCACCGGTTCCGCAAGGGCTTCGGCCACGGAGGAGCTCAGGAATCGAGCACGGCGGCGACGGCTTCGATCTCGACGAGCTGGTCCTGGTAGCCGAGCACGGTGACACCCATCAGGGTGCTGGGGACGTCGTGATCACCGAACGTGTCACGGACCACCTGCCAGGCGGTCACCAGATCCTCCTGCCGTGCCGACGCGACGAGAACCCGTGTGCTGATCACGTCCTCCAGTGAGGCACCGGCCGAAGCGAGAGCGGTCCGCATGTTCTCGACGGCCTTCGCTGCCTGGCCCGCGTAGTCTCCGACCGCTGCCGTGGAGCCGTCATGGTTCAGCGGACACGCCCCGGCGAGGAAGATCAGGCGTGACCCGGCCGGTGCCGTGGCCGCGTAGGCGTACTCGGCGACGTCGGACAGGGCGGTGGAGCGGATCAGAGTGACGGCACGGGCCACGGTCGTGGGTCCTTTCGCATCGGGCGTGGAGCGCAGTCATCCTGCCAACGCCCGACTGCTCCCGCCCCTGCTTTTCCCGGCTCCGCTCGCAGGCCGCTCCGGACGGTCAGGGGATGCGGACGCCGGCGAGGAGCTGCTGGTGCATCCGGTCCGCGGCCTTCTTGTCAGTCTCGCCGGCAAGGGTCAGGACCTGAACGACATGGGTGTCGTCGGCGATGAAGCGCACGGAACCGACGCCCCTGGCCTTGCCCTCCGTGGTGGTGAGACGCGCGTCGAGGGCCGGGCGGCCGTCCACGGTGGTCATCCGACTGCTGGCGATGGCGATCTTCCTGCCCGGATCCTTGTTGTAGCCCTCGACGAAGCCCTGAAGAGCCTCACGGAGAGTCTCCGGGGTGCCCGGTATGTCGTAGACACCGACGGCGCCGTTGAGCCCGTCCGAGGTCCGCATCAGGTAGATACGACAGCTGGCGATTTTTCCGGTGCCGGCTTCGGCGCGTGTCTCGACGGTGGCCGATTCGGGAATCTTGAAGGTGATGCCGCTGGGGGCATCGGTGCGCTCGACCCACCTGACCGTGATGACGTCGATTCCCTGGCGACCTTGACCTTGACCTTGACTTTGACCTTGACCGGGACCGGCCTGCCCGGCTTCCGCGGCGGCCATGGTGGCGGCATGCGGTGTCGCCGGGGCGGCGAATGCACTGGCGGGGAGGAGTGCACCTGCTGCGGCCAGGGCGGTGGATGCGGCGAGGATCACGAGGCGCTGCGGCCGGGAACGGTGAGTCATGGAAACCACTCCGGAAAAGGGTGACGGTAATCGTCGAACGGTCATGTCGCGCCGCCACGGCTTTTCCGGGCGATACGGGCGGGTCACCGGTTCTGCGTGAACCCGTGCCTCCATTGGGCCCGGCCGATCGAATCGCGTCATGCCCCTGAATTGCGTGACAGGGAAATTCGGGACTTGCCCCGAAAGGGCGGCCCTGATAGGTGGCGGCATGCTTCTCCCCATGCCGAACGACAACGCCCTCACGCTCGCCCAGATATCCGACCCGCGCAGTGTCACCCGCGAGCTGCGCAACCGGGTCGTCAGCTGCTGGATCGCGGTCACCAATGCGGCCGGTGCCGCCGGATTCCCGTTCCCACCCGTCCAGGACGGAGACGTCGCACCCGTCGCGGACAGGATCCTCGGCCGGCTCGGCCCGCAGCACAGCCGCCTCATCACCGCCACGTGCGACGGAGTCCTGGCCGGATGGGTCGTCCTCGACCGCGACCCCGACCGGCTCGTCGGCCACTGGGGGACGGTCCGCCATCTTCAGGCCCACCCCGACTTCCGCGGACGTGGCGTCGGCTCGGCACTGATGCGCGAGCTGCGGCGGGTCGCCCGCGAGGAACTGGGGCTTGAGCAGCTGCATCTCGCGGCGCGGGGCGGTGAAGGGCTGGAGGACTTCTACGGGCGGCTCGGCTGGCGTGAGATCGGGCGCTGGCCCGCGGCGCTTCGCCTCGCGCCCGACGACACCCGGGACGAGGTGCTCATGATCCTCGATGCCCTCTGAGGGTGCCGGTCCGGTGCCTGTGCCGGCGGGTTCCCGGTCGGGGCACTCGGGCCTCGATGGGGAACCCACCGGAGGGGGTGACGGAGCTGTGCGGCAGCCGGTCAGTTCCAGTCGAAGGTGTCCGGGTCCGGCCCGAGGCGTCTGCCCTCGTCGAGAGCTGCGAGGGCCGTCATGTCCTCGTCGTCCAGCTCGAAGCCGAACACGTCGATGTTCTCGGCGATCCGGGACGGAGTGACGGACTTCGGGATCGCCACGTTGCCCAGCTGCAGGTGCCAGCGGAGGACGATCTGCGCCGGGGTGCGGCCGTACTTCTGGGCGATCGCGACGACCGTCGGGACCTCGAGCAGGCCCTTGCCCTGGCCCAGCGGGGACCAGGCCTCGGTGGCGATGCCGTGCTCGGCGTGGAAGGCGCGGGACTCGGCCTGCGCCAGCTGCGGGTGGAGCTCGATCTGGTTGGCGGCGGGGACGACCCCCACCTCGTCGATCACCCGGCTCAGATGGGCCGGCTTGAAGTTGGAGACGCCGACCGCCTTCGCGCGGCCACTCTCGTTCAGCTCACTGAACGCCTTCAAGATCGTGATGTAGTCGTCGCGCATCGGGCGAGGCCAGTGGATCAGGTACAGGTCGACATAGTCGAGGTTCAGCTTCGACAGCGACGTGTCGAAGGCGCGGAACACGGCGTCGCGCGACCACGTCTCCGAGGCGCTGTTCCAGAGCTTGGTGGTGACGAAGAGCTCCTCGCGCGGGATGCCCGAGGCGGCGAGGCCCCGGCCGGTGCCCTTCTCGTTGTCGTAGGCGGCTGCCGTGTCGATGCTGCGGTAACCGGCCTCCAGGGCCGTGCCCACGGCCTTCGCCGCCTCGCCGTCCGGCACCTGCCAGACACCGAAACCGAGCTGCGGCATCACGACACCGTTGTTCAGGGTGATGGAGGGGACCTTGCTCACGAGCGGTCGATCCTTACGTCGTCGTTTGGTGCTCTCTTGCCTCAACGATCTCTCCGGCGGACGGATTCCCGGGCGCCCGGGAAGTTGGCCGATACCGTTCCGCCCTTGTCCGCCGCAACCATTGACCGCGTCCCGTCATGACGTAACTCTATTGCACATCGATGAACCCGGTACATCCATATGAACATCGGCGCGAGGTCGACGTCTCGAGGTCCTCGCCTCAGCGCCCGTACGGGACGCGCTCACCGGGCTGTCGCGGCCCGGCGGCAGCCTCGGCCCGTGCACCCGGCTCGCACAGCGAGCCGGACTGCGGACCCCACTCCGAACGAGGTGACGTACACGATGACCGAACCCACCAGGGCATCCCGCAGAGCCGTACTGGGCGCCGCGCTCGGCGGCGCCGTCGCGGCCGGACTGCCCGCCGCAGGCGCCGCGTCCGCGGCCTCCTGGCAACTGCGCTGGTCGCCGTCCGCGAGCGGCGACGGCCTGCGGGCCTTCGAGACCGTCGAGGACGACCGGGCCGATTCGCACACGGCCGCCCGGCCGCACATCCGCGCCCAGGGCGACAACTGGCGCTTCGACATGCACACCGTCGACCGTGACACCAGCACCGACCGCCAGCGTCAGGAGGTCACCGGCTGCCGGAACGGATCCTCCTACCTGCGGTGGCTGCAGGGAGAGACCTGGCGGATCACCTACGCGATGTACATCCCCAGCAGCCTGAAGGCCACCACGACCTTCACCCACATCATGCAGATGAAGCAGCCCGGCACCGGCACCTCGCCGATCGTCGTGCAGTCCTTGCGCCGGGTGGGCGGGGTCCAGACGATCGAGCTGAAACTCTTCGCGTCCGACACCCTGGTCGGCCGGACGGACCTGGCGCCGCTGCACGACAAGTGGATCGGCGTCGACTTCCAGATGAAGATCGGCAACGGTACGTCCGGCTCGGTCCGGTGGATCCTCAGGAACGGCTCGACGACCGTGGTCGACGCGTCGAAGTCGGGCGTCAACACCTTCCTCGCGGACCGGGTGCGCCCCAAGTGGGGCATCTACCGCTCCCTCGGCGACAGTTCGGGCTCCCTGCAGAACTGCCACCTGCTCCTCACCGACCTGCGCGCGTACCAGCTCGTCTGAGCCGTCCGCGAAGCGTCGTCATGAGGCCGAGGCCGAGGCCGAGGGCGTGCCTTCTCGTCCGGCTCCACCGTCTCCGGGCCCGGCGGTCGGGCGAGGCCCGGCGCGGAGGGCGTACCCCCGCGCCGGGCCGTACCACCGCTGTCAGGCGGCGGTGTACGGCCTGTCGCGCCGCGCGTCGTGGAGGACCGCAGCCCACCACTCCAGCTGGTCGAGGAGGACCTTCGCCGCCCCGTTCGGGCCCTCGGGGTCGATGAGGGTGCCTTCGGGGGAGAACAGTTCGTAGTAGCGGGGGAAGGAGACGTAGTCGCGGACCGTGTGGGCGTGCAGCTCGTTGAAGACCTGCCGCAGGTGCTCGATCGCGAGGAGACCTCCGCTCGCGCCGCTGTAGCCGACGAATCCGACGGGCTTCGTCTGCCATTGGGTGTAGTGCCAGTCGATCGCGGCCTTGAGGGCCGCCGGGAAGCTCCGGTTGTAGTCGGGCGTCACGACGACGAACGCGTCGGCCGCGTCGAGGCGCCGGGTGAGGCCCGCCATCGAGTCGGGACGGGGCAGGTTCGGGTCGAGCGCCGGCGGGACCCCCGGCAGCTCCAACGGCAGCGGGGTGTCCGCGAGGTCGACGAGGTCCACTGTGAAGCGGCCGTGCTGCCGGGCCTGCTCCAGGAACCAGCCGGCGACGACAGGTCCGAAGCGGCCTTCCCGGACGCTGCCGGTGATCACTGCGAGGTTCAGATTCCGTGAGGTCATGCCTCCACGCTGCCGGGCGCCGCGGAGACCAGGAAGGCCGGGCCGAGGCTGGTAGTGACAGGGCCACGATCCGGGCACCGCACGCCTGTTACGTTCGAAGCGTGAGCGACAACGAGCTGGGCCTGTTCCTGCGCAGCCGCCGGGAGGCCGTCACCCCGGCCGAGGTGGGGCTGCCCACCGGATCGCGGCGCCGCACGCCCGGTCTGCGCCGCGCCGAGCTGGCGACGCTGGCCGGAGTCAGCGTCGAGTACGTCACCCGGCTCGAGCAGGGGCGCGACCGCCGGCCGTCGCCGCCGGTGCTGTCCGCGCTCGCCGACGCGCTCCGGCTGGCCCCGAACGAACGCATCCACATGCACCGCCTGACCAAGGCCGCCGACGGCGGCTTCAGCTGCATGGGCGGCGCGATGCCGGTCCGCACCGTGCGACCCACCGTGCGGGCCCTGCTCGAACGCCTGGAGCCCACCCCCGCCGTCCTGCTCAACCGGCTCGGCGAGATCCTCGCCCGCACCGGGGCGTACGAGCAACTCATGGCCCCGATCGGGCTGCTGGACGGGGACCCGCCGAACCTCGCACGCTACGTCTTCACCGATGCGCGGGCGCGCACCGCCTTCCCCGACTGGGATCTCGTCGCCGACGAGCAGGTCGCCGCGCTCAAGCACGGTCCCTTCAGGGCCGACCCGCACATCGCCGCCCTCGCCGACGAGCTCACGGTCACCGCCGGCACGGCCTTCGCCGGACGCGTGACGTCCGTGCCCGGACTGCCGAAGGCCGGCGGCATCATGCGCCTCCTCCACCCCGAGGCGGGGGAGCTGCGGCTCGCGTACGAAACCCTCGACCTGCCCGCCGACGACGATCAGCGCCTTCTCGTCCACCTCCCCGCGGATGCCGCCGCGTCGGCCGCGCTGGACCGGCTCACCGGGCGCCGGCCGGGGGCGCTGCGGGCCGTGTCGGGCTGACGGCCACCCTGGCCGGCGCACCCTTACGGCGCCGAGCCGAGGTAGGCGTCGCGCACCTTCGGGTCCGCGCGGACCTCGGCAGGGGTGCCCTCGGCCAGGACCTCGCCGAGGTCCAGGACGACGACGCGGGCGCACAACTCCATCACGAAGGCCACGTTGTGCTCGACGAGCAGGACGGCGCAGTTCTCCTCTACCGCCATGTGCCGCACGACGGCCGCGAGGTGGGTGCGCTCGTCCGCCGTCAGGCCGGAAGCCGGTTCGTCGAGCAGCAGCACGCGTGGCGGGTCGGCGAGCGCACGGGCCAGTTCGACCATGCGGGCCCGGCCGACGGGGAGCGCACCGGCGTACGTACCGGCCAGGCCGCCGACCCCGCACGTCTCCAGGACGGACGCGGCGCGGGCCCGGCGCTGTGCCGGGGCGGCGCGCCGCCACTCCTGCGCGACGAGCAGATTGTCCGTCACCGTCAACTGCCCGAACGGCTGCTGCCGTTGGAAGGTGCGCCGCATTCCGTGTCTGGCCCGCCAGACGGGGGAGCGGCGCGTGATGTCCGCGCCCTCCAGGACGATCCGGCCCTCGTCCGCCCGGCGGATACCGGACAGCACGTCGAACAGGGTCGTCTTTCCGGCCCCGTTCGGCCCGATGAGCCCGCAGATCTCGCCGGGCCGCAGACCGATGCCGACCCCGTGGAGGGCGCGCACCCCGCCGAACCGCACCCCGATGTCCCGTGCCTCGAGGAGATACCCGGTCATCGCGCGACCCCCTGCCGTCCGATGCCCAGATACGCCTCGGTGAGCCGGTCCGTCTCCACCTCGGCGCGCGGGCCGCACCAGGCGACCTGCCCCTGCGCGAGGTACGCCACGGTGTCGGCGATCCCGAGCACCTCGGCGGCCTTCTCCTCGACGAGCAGCAGCGCGGTGCCGGCCGCCCGGAGCTCGGTGAGCAGCCGGAACACCTCGTCGACGACGCGTGGCGCGAGCCCGAGCGACGGCTCGTCCGCGACCAGCACGGTGGGCGGCCGCTGGAGGAGCGGAGCGAGGGCGAGCATCTGCTGCTCCCCTCCGGAGAGCGAGCCGGCGTGCACGGTACGGCGGGCGGCGAGTTCGGGGAAGCGTTCGTAGACGGCGTCCCGGGCGTCCTTCTGCGCCAGTTGCAGCGCCAGGTTCTCCTCGATGGTCAGCCCGGGGAAGATGCCGCGCCCCTCGGGTGCGAGCAGCACTCCACGCCTCGCCCGCCGCACGGCTCCGTCGCCGGTGACCTCCCGCCCCCCGACGAACACGCGTCCTCGGTGCGCCGCGAGCCCCCCGGCGGCGACCTTGCACGCGGTCGACTTCCCGGCCCCGTTGGGCCCGAGCACGGCGAGTATCTCCCCGCCGTGCACGGCGAGATCCACACCCTGCAGGACAGCGGCACCGCCGTACCCGGCGTGCACCCCGCGCAACTCGAGTGCGGCCACGGTCCCTTCCTCCACCGGCGGCGCAGCGCCGCCGTCGGGCGTCCCGTCCGGGCTCTGCGCCTGCGGCGCGGAGCCGCCGCTCTGCGGGCTGTGGGGGCCCTGCCCCCGTGCCTCGTCTCCCCGTGCCTTGTCCCCCCGTGTCTCGTCCCCCCGCGCCGCAGGGGCTGGGGGCCTGCCCCCGGTCTCGGGCAGTGCCGGGGTGGGGGAATCGCCCCCGGGCCTGCCCCGCCCACGCGACCGTTCCCGCCGCGCGTGCAGCCGCATCGGCAGCGCCGCGCAGTACCCGTCGGGGTCGTTCGCCAGCGCCAGCCCCGCCAGACCGAAGAGGATGACCGGCAGATGGGCGGACTCCGTCACGTACTCCGCCATCACGTGCGGAACGAGCGCGAAGACCAGCCCCGCCACCACCGCGAACTGCGGTCTGCGTACACCCGCCGCGACCACGACCGCCAGCCACACCAGACCCGTCATCGCGGTGAAGTCCGTCGCCGTGATACGGGTGTTGTACGACGCGTACATCACGCCACCGAAACCCGCGAGCCCCGCCGACAGCGTGAACAGCAGCAGCTTCGTCCGCACGACCGACACGCCCGACGCCAGCGCCGCCGCCGGCGCGGACCGTACCGCGAGCATCGCGCGGCCGGTCGGCGAGTTCCGCAGGGTGCTCAGCGCGGCCACCACGGCCGCCACCAGCACCACCAGTGCGACCCCCATCGCCCGGTCGTCGCCCAGGTCCACGGGGCCGAACACCGGGCGGGGGATCTCCCACCCCGTGTCGCCGTTGCGGAGCCACCGGAACTGGAAGAGCACCTGGTCCGCCAGAAACGCCAGGGCCAGGGTCGCGAGCGCCAGCGAGCGGCCGCCCAGACGCAGGGCCGGGAGTGCGACGACGGCGCCCAGCACCGCCGCCACGCACGTGCCCACGGCCGCCGCCGCCACGAACGGCCAGCCGTGGCTCATCAGCAGGCCCGCCACCAGCGCCGCGCCCGTCACGAACGTCGCCTGGGCGAGCGAGACCATCGCGCCGAGCCCCGTCACCACCGTGAAGGACACGAAGACGAGCGAGATCGCCAGGCCCTGTGCGAGGATCCCGCTCCAGAACGGGGTCGTCACCGTGTAGAACGCGACTGCCAGAAGGCCGCCCGCGCACACCCACATGCCCCACCGGCGTGCCCAGGACCGCCCCGCCAGGTAGTCGACCGGCGGCGCGTCCGCCGCCGCCGTTCCCGCCGCGCGCCTGCGTCGAGCCATCACGAGCAGTCCCGCGAAGAGGATCAGGAACGGTACGGCCGTACGGAATCCGGTGATCCCCTCGGCGAACGACGCGTACCCGGCGACCAGGTTCTGCAGTACCCCCAGACCCAGCCCGCCCGCGAACGCCAGTGGCACCGACGCGAAGCGCCCCAGCACCGCCGCCGTCGCCGAGACGAAGAGGAAGAGCGTGTAGTCGTGCGCGGAGAGGCCGAGCAGCGGGGTGGCCAGCACACCCGCGAGGCCCGCAAGCCCCGACGACAGCATCCACGCGATCGACGACAGCCGGTCCGCGCTGATCCCGCGCAGCTCCACGAGTCCGCGGTTGTCGACGGCCGCCCGCAGCCGAAGTCCGAGCCGGGTGTGCCGCATCAGCACCCACAGGCCGGCCGCCGTCACCGCCGTCGCCACCCAGGTGATCAGCTGGTCGGAGTCGACGCCGACGCCGTCCACCGGCTGCCAGGACACGGCCGGGCTCGGGCCGACGCCGGGCAGGCCGTACTGGTTCTCGGCGGGCAGCACGGGCGCGCCGGCATCCCCGAGCAGCTCCACCACCCACAGTCCCGCGGCGGGAAGTGCGACCAGGAGCCCGATCGTCGCGACGATCTGCGCCGTCTCGCCGACGCGTGCGAGCTTGCGGAACATCAGCCGGTCGAGCCCCCACCCGATCCCGGGGGCCACGACGAACACCAGCAGCAGTGCGGTCGGCACGGCCGGCCAGCCGAAGCCCGAGTGGAGTTCGTAGAAGGCGAGCGCGCACAGATACGCGGTCGCGCCGTGCGCGAAGTTGAACAGACCCGATGCGGAGTACGACAGCACGAGCCCTGTCGCCAGCAGCGCGTACAACGCACCCGAGACCAGTCCGCTCAGCACGAAGCCCAGCAGGTCACCCACGATCCGCGCCCCCTACCGGAACGGGATCGGCGGATAGCACGTGAAGGGCGACGACACCTCGTACCGCCCGTTCCTCAGCTGCACGAGCGCCCCGCAGCCGAAGCTCTCCTTCTGCCCCTTGGGCTCGGCCCGGTCACCGACGAGCGTCCCGGTGTCGGAGAAGGAGGCGGCGGCCTTCTGGAAGGACTCGACGGTCAGGTCCTTGCCCGCCTTCCCGGCGATCGCGAGGAAGAGGTCCGCCGACATGTAGCCGGTCATCATGTGCATGTTCAGCGGGACGTCCTTGCCGCCCGCCGCCTTCCTGATGTCCTCCTTGAACTGCTGTATCGCGGGGCTCGACGACTCGAAGGGCTCGAACTGCAGCAGCACGTGCACACCGTCGAGCGCCTGACGTGTCGCGTCCTTGGTCAGCAGCCCCGGGTCGTAGTCCGTCGGATCGGAGATGACCCCCTTGAAGCCGGCCCGCTTCAGCGCCGTGAACAGCCCGATGTTGTACGGGGTCTGCATCACCGACACCACCGCATCCGGTGCCTTGCCGCCGTTCGACCGCAGGATCTCCTTCGTGTACGCCGACCAGTCGCTCGGCGGCGACGCCGCGGGCACGACGGCCTTCGCGTACGAGACCGTGTAGCCGGCCGCCGTGAAGCCCTGCGTGAAGGTGCGGATGCCGAACTTGCCCGCGTCGCTGTCCGCGGCGATCAGTGCGATCGACTTGCCCTTGGTCCCGCCGAGTACCGAACCGAGACCCTCCGGCCAGGTCTGGTTGAGCGTCCCGCCCGGCATGGGGACGAGGCAGCCGTTGAAGCCGTAGATGTGCTTGGGCCCGCAGAAGGAGGGCAGTGTGCCCCAGCCGAACGTCGGCACCTTCTGCTGCTCCAGGAAGTCGGCACCGGAGAACGTCACCGAGCTCATCGGCGCGACCGCGAAGACCTTGTCCTGCTGGACCAGTTTCCGGGCGGCGGCGAGGTTCTTGGCCGGATCCTGACCGTCGTCCTCGGCGCCCAGGTACTCGATTCTGCGGCCGTTGACACCGCCCTCGGCGTTGGCGCGGTCGTAGCGGGCCCTGGCGCCGAGGTCGGTGTCCTTCTTGGAGTAGCCGCTGGCGGTGGTCATGGAGACGATGCCGCCGACCTTGATGGAGTCGGCCGTCACCCCACGTGCGGATGCCCCGCCCTTCCCGGTCGGTTCGCCGGACGTGGAGGCGGAGTTGCAGGCGGTGGCGAGCAGCAGCGCTGCGGCGGCTGCGGCGATGGTGCGGATCGGTCGCAACACGTTCGGTCCCTCCGTCGAGTGCCCAGATTGTGTGCTCGACCTGATGGACCGTCAATAACTGACGCATCATCAATTGATGGTGCGTCAGCAGTTGGGCGGGGACCGGCGTCTCAGTGGTACAGCGCGTCCACCTCGGCCGCGTACGCCGTCTCGATCGCCTTCCGCTTCAGCTTCAGCGACGGCGTCAGCAGCCCGTGCTCCTCGCTGAACGGGTGTGCCAGTATCCGGAACGTGCGAATGGATTCGGCCTGCGACACCAGCGTGTTGGCGGCCACCACCGCCCGCCGGATCTCCATCTCCAGATCCGGGTCGCGCACCAGCTCCGACGGCGGCATCGGCGGCCTGTTCCGCATCGTCAGCCAGTGCTCCACCGCCTCCTGGTCCACGGTGACCAGCGCCGCGATGTACGGCCGGTCGTTGCCGACGACGATGCACTGCGCCACCAGCGGATGCGCCCGCACCCGCTCCTCCAGGCCGATCGGCGACACGCTCTTGCCGCCCGACGTCACCAGGATCTCCTTCTTGCGCCCGGTGATCGTGAGATAGCCGTCCTCGTCCAGCGCGCCCAGATCGCCCGTGGCCAGCCAGCCGTCGTTGAGCACGGCGTCCGTCGCCTTCGGGGCGTTCAGATAACCGGAGAAGACCTGTGGGCCGTGCAGCCACACCTCCCCGTCCTCGGCGATGTGCACCGTCGTCCCCGGGATGGGCTGTCCGACCGTTCCGTACTTGGTGCGCTCCGGCGGGTTCGCCGTCGCGGCCGCGCTCGTCTCGGTCAGTCCGTAGCCCTCGAAGACGGTGACGCCCGCGCCCTCGAAGAAGAGGCCGAGCCGCCGGTCCATGCCCGAGCCGCCGGACATCGCGTGCCGCACGCGTCCGCCCATCGCCTCGCGGACCTTGTGGTAGACGACCTTCTCGAAGAACTGGTGCTGCAGCCGCAGCGCCGCCGACGGGCCGGGCCCGAGTCCGAAGGCCCGGTGCTCCATGGCCTCCGCGTACCGCACCGCGACATCTGCGGCCTTGTCGAACGGGCCGGTCTTGCCCTGGGCCTCCGCCTTGCGCCGGGCGGCGTTGAAGACCTTCTCGAAGATGTACGGAACGGCCAGGATGAACGTCGGCCGGAACGCCGCGAGATCCGGGATGAGGGCGCTGGCCTGCAGCACCGGCTGGTGCCCCAGTTTGACGCGGCCGAGGATCGCCGCGACCTCCACGATCCGCCCGAAGACGTGCGCGAGCGGCAGGAAGAGCAGTGTCGCGGCCTCGTCGCCCGGCTTGGAGTGGAAGACGGGCTCCCAGCGCCCGATGAGCGTGACGACCTCGTACATGAAGTTGGCGTGCGTGATCACGCACCCCTTGGGGCGGCCCGTCGTCCCCGACGTGTAGATGACCGTCGCGACGGACTCCGGCGTCACCGCCCTCCGGTGGCGGTGCACCACGTCTTCGTCGATGCGCTCGCCCGCCGCGAACAGTTCGGCGACGGCGTCCTTGTCCAGCTGCCACAGCCGCTTGAGATGCGGCAGCCGGTCGATGACCGAGCCGATCGTCATCGCATGGTCCTCGTGCTCGACCATGCAGGCGGACACCTCGGCGTCGTGCAGCATCCAGAAAACCTGCTCGGCCGAGGACGTGGGATAGATGGGGACGGACTGCGCGCCCACCGTCCAGAGGGCGAAGTCGAAGAGGGTCCACTCGTAGCGGGTACGGCACATGATCGCGACCCGGTCGCCGAACCGCACGCCATGGGCGAGCAGGCCCTTCGCCAGGGCGAGAACGTCGTCACGGAACTCGCCGGAGGTCATCTCGCCCCACTGGCCGGCTTCGTCCTTGCGGCCGAGCGCGACCCGGTGCGGATCGGTCTGGGCGTGATCGAACACGGCATCCGCCAGCCCGCCGACAGGTGGTGCCGTCGCCAAGGGTGGAACCGTGAACTCACGCAATGACTGCTCCTTGTGGCGCTCCGCACAGCGCCGGTGACGGTACCCCACCGGGCCGACGTGGGGGAGGGCCTTCAACAACTCCCCACATATCGCATCGCCGCTGGTCAGCCGTCCGGATGTGACCAACAGGGGACGCCCCGGGGGCTGTTCTGACTGAGGAGTAAGTAAGGTCGGGTGGAATCTGCACCGAATCTGTACGCAGAGAACACGCCCGCTCTACGCGCGTTTGAGGATCGGAGCGGTCCGCGTCTCACGCCCGCATCCGGCGTCCCTGCCTCGCGTTTCGCGTCTGCCGCCTCGCGCCACGTGTCTCGCGCCTGGTGCGCGGTTCAGCGGGAGCTTGCCGGGCGGTGCAGCCGGTCGCCGCCCGCGAGGATCGCGGTGGCGAGCGCGTCCGCGGCCTCCTTGGTGCCGCGCGGCACACCCGCCCGGTGGCCGTGGAGCAGGACGAAGTCCACATCGCCCAGCTCCGGCAGTCCGGCGCGCGCGGGGACGGGGGTGAGGCCCGGCGGGATCAGCCCGCGGGTGTGGGCCATCACGCCGAGGCCCGCCTGCGCCGCGGCGACCAGTCCGCTGAGGCTCGCACTCGTACAGACGATCCGCCACGCGCGCCCGTGCGCCTCCAGCACATCCAGCGCGCGGGCGCGGGTGATGCCCGGCGGCGGGAAGACGATCAGCGGGACCGGGCGGTCCGGTTCCAGTCGCAGCTGAGGCGCGCCGATCCAGATGAGGCTGTCCTGCCAGACCAGCTCGCCGACGGTGCCTCCGGCTCGGCTGCCGGGGCCGGCCGCGGGGCGTTTCGCGAGGACCAGGTCGAGGCGGCCCGCCGCCAGCTGCTCGTGCAGCGTGCCCGAGAGCTCGACCGTCAGCTCGAGGTCGACCTCGGGATGGTCACGGCGGAACGCCTCCAGAATCTCCGGGAGCCGGGTCAGGACGAAGTCCTCGGACGCCCCGAAGCGGAGCCGGCCGCGCAGCCGGGTGCCGGTGAAGAACGCCGCCGCGCGCTCGTGCGCCTCCAGGATCGTCCGGGCGAAGCCGAGCATCGCCTCGCCGTCCTCCGTGAGCTCCACGCCGTGGGTGTCCCGGGCGAACAGCTGCCGGCCCGCCGCCTCCTCCAGCCGTCGCACATGCTGGCTGACCGTCGACTGGCGGACGCCGAGCCGGTGGGCGGCCTGCGTGAAGCTCAGCGTCTGGGCGACGGCGAGGAAGGTGCGCAGCTGGACGGGATCGTACACACCACCAGGTTATCGAGAAACGCAATGACAGTCAGAGTGGTGTACGGGATTCCCGATCGCGGCACGAGCGAGCACGATGGAGAGGGCACGACCTGAACCGAGAGCAAGTGGAGCACATGAGCCGCCGCACCTCCTTCCGACTGCCGTCCCGGCTGCCGGTGGACCCGTACGTCATGGCGCTGCTCGGCACCGTGCTCCTCGCGGCACTGCTGCCCGCGTCCGGCACCGCGGCCACCGTCGCCGACGGTGCCTCCACCGGGGCGGTCGGCCTGCTCTTCTTCCTCTACGGTGCGCGGCTGTCGACCCGGGAGGCGCTGGACGGCCTGCGGCACTGGCGCCTGCATCTGACCGTGCTCGTGAGCACCTTCGTGGCTTTCCCGCTGCTCGGGCTCGCGGCGCAGGGACTCGTCCCGGCCGTCCTCACCCCGCAGCTCTACGGCGGGCTTCTCTTCCTGTGCCTCGTGCCGTCGACGATCCAGTCGTCGATCGCGTTCACGTCGATCGCCCGCGGCAACGTCCCCGCGGCGATCTGTGCCGGCTCCTTCTCCAGCCTCGCGGGAATCGTCCTGACGCCGCTGCTGGCCGCGCTGCTCATCGGGCAGAGCGCGGGCGGCTTCTCCGCCGGGTCGCTGCTGAGGATCGTGCTGCAGCTGCTCGTGCCGTTCCTGGCGGGACAGGTCCTGGGGCGCTGGATCGGCCCCTTCCTCGCCCGGCACAGGAAGCTGCTCGGGTACGTGGACCGCGGCTCGATCCTGCTCGTCGTCTACGCCGCCTTCAGCGAGGGCATGGTCGCGGGCGTCTGGCAGCAGGTCACGCCCTTGCGGCTGGGCGCGCTGCTGCTCGTCGAGGCGGTGCTCCTCGCGGTGATGCTCGTGCTGACCTGGTACGTACCGAAGCGGCTCGGCTTCGACCGCGCGGACCGCGTCGCGATCCAGTTCGCCGGCTCCAAGAAGAGCCTCGCCGCCGGACTGCCCATGGCGAGCGTCCTCTTCGGCGCGCACGCGAGCCTCGCCGTGCTTCCGCTGATGCTCTTCCACCAGGTGCAGCTGATGGTGTGCGCGGTCATCGCCCGCCGCCGCGCCCACGACGACCTCGACGGGCCCGTGCCCGGCACACTCGCCTCCACGACGCCGGCCCGTGTGCCGGCGAGGCGCTGACACCTGGGCGCTGCCGGTACCGGGTGGTGGTGGGCCTGTGTGTCGGTCCTCGAGTGCCGGACGGGCTCGAGGTGTGCCCCCGCATGGGGTGGTGGGCCGTGTGTCCGTCGCGGAAGGGTCGGATGGGCTTGAGTTGTGGCCTCTACCTGACGGTGAGCCCGGGTGTCCGGCCTCAGTCGCCGGCCGGGCTGGAAGCGGCCGGTACCGACCGGGCGGGCCTGTGTCTCCGTCCTCGAGTGCCCGATGGGTCGGCCGTGTGGCCAGGCACCGGACGGTGAGCCCGGGTGTCCGGCCTCGGTCGCCGGCCGGGCTGGAAGGGGCCGGTACCGACCGGGCGGGCCTGTGTCTCCGTCCTCACGTGCCCGATGGGTCGGCCGTGTGGCCAGGCACCGGACGGTGAGCCCGGGTGTCTGTCCCCAAGTGCCTGATGGGCTTGAGGTGGGCCCCGTACAGGGCGGTGGGGTGTCTGTCCTCAAGTGCCGGACGGACTCGAAGTGCGCCGCGATACCGGCAGCCGGCCTGCGTGTCCGCCGGGACACGTCGGGCAGCGCGACATAGCCGGTACCGATCGGGCGGCACGGACGTCGTCAGCAAGCGCGGGACAGCCGGGAAGTGTGCCCCGGTACGGCGCAGTCGGCCTGCCTGTCCGTCGGCAGGTGGCGGACGAGCGCCGAAGAAGCGCCAAGTCCCCCACGCGCCAGGGCGTAGAGGGCGGGTGACCGAGGCGGAGGCCCGGACAAGCCGACCCGCCGGCGTTCGAGGCGCGGAGGGCCGGGGCGAGCCCCCGGGAACGGGGTGTGGGGCCTGCGCCCACTTCGGGAAGGGGCGGGGTGGGGCGGCATCGCTGTGCGGCTCCGCCGCATGGGCCCGCCGAGGGCTCCTGGCAAGATCGGCGGGTGAGCGCACACCCCGCACCGCCCTTCGCCGCCCGCCGCCCCTGCACCCTCGTCGTCTGCCGGGGGTGCTGCTGCGGCGACGTCCGCAAGCACCCGGGCACGGACCACGACGCCCAGCTGCGGCGGCTGCGTGAGGCGGCCGCCTCCTCGGGAGGGCGGATCGCGGTGCGGACCAGCGACTGTCTCGGTCCCTGCGGACAGGCGAACGTCGTCGTGGTGCAGCCTTCCACCGAGGCACGCCGGCGCGGTGCGCGCGCCGTCTGGATCGGGTTCGCGCTCGACGACGACGCGACGGACGACATCCTGGCCTGGGCTGAGTCGGGTGGTCCGGGCGTCGCCGAGCCGCCCGCGACGCTCGCGCTCCAGATGATCCCGGCCCCGTCCCCCGGCGACGGCCGCTGAGGCCGGGACCGCCGAGGCGAGCCTCCCGACGCGGCGGGCGTTCACCGAGACTTCGGCGGGGTGTTGCCCACAGAGGGCCGAGGGGCGGATGTGCCGGCCCTAGCGTGCACCCCGTCAAGCCCGTCCAGTGCCCGGAGACTTACATGAGCAGTCCGCTTCCCGCCGGCCGGCGTACCTTCCTCGCCGCTGCCGGGCTCACCGCCCTCGCCGCCGGGACAGCCGGGACCGCAGGTGCCGGGACCGCCGTCGCCGCCGACACCGCAGTGTCCGACAACGTTGCCGGATCCGGCTGGCGCCCGGACCCCGACCGCCGCAGCTTCACCGTCGTCGTGATGCCCGACACCCAGTACCTGTTCGACGGCGCGAGCATCAACCCGGAGCCCGTCGAGGCGTCGCTGCGGCACGTCCTCGACCGCGCCCGGGACGAGAACATCGTCTTCCTGTCCCACCTGGGCGACCTCGTGGAGAACGGCCGGCAGGAGGAATTCGCCCCGCTGAGCGAGGTGTTCGAGCTGCTCGACCACCGCCGTGCCGGATACAGCGTGCTCGCCGGCAACCACGACATCGTCTCCTCCACGGACGACCAGCGCGGCCCCAGCCCCTACCTCGACGCCTTCGGCCCGCGCCGGATGCGCCGGCTGCCCACTTTCGGCGGAGCCTCGCCCGACGGCTACAACACGTACCACCTCTTCCGCGCCGCGGGCCGTGACTGGCTGGTCCTCGCCCTCGACTGGCGCATGTCCGCCGCCGGTTTCGCCTGGGCGAACAAGGTGGTCGCGCAGCACCCGAAGAGCCCGGTCATCCTCACCACCCATGACCTCGTGTACGGCGAGAACCCCGGCGACGAGGCCCGGCTCTCCCCGTACGGGCAGCGGCTCTGGGACGAACTGATCGCCGGCAACGACCAGATATTCCTCACCCTGAACGGCCACTACTGGCCCGCCGCCCGCACCACCCGCACGAACGACGCGGGCCACGACGTGCATCTGCACCTCACCAACTACCAGGACCGGTACTTCGGCGGCAGCGCGATGATCCGCCTCTACCGCTTCGACCTCGACCGGAACACGATCGACGTCTCCACCCTCTCCCCGTGGCAGCTCGCCCGCGCCGCCCGCGACAAGGCCAACGCCCTCGCGCTCCAGGAGACCGAGCTGACCGGCCCCGAGGACCGGTTCTCCGTCGCGATCGACTTCGAGAAGCGCTTCGCCGGCTTCGCCCCGGTGCCGCCGCGGAGCTCCCGCCCCGCCCACCGCATGCTCGTGCCCGGCACCGTCGCGTACTGGCGCTTCGACACGGGCAACGCCGACGGCGCCCCCGCCGCCGAGACCCTCCGCGTCCCCGACCTCTCCGGCCACGGCAACGACCTCACCCGCGGCGCCGTCCCCGGCAGCCCCGCCGACGCCCTGCGCTGGTCCGCCGAACACCACCCCGACCAGCCCGGTCACGGCAGCCTCTACTTCGACGGGAACAAGCGTCCGCTGCGCGGCGCCTTCCTGCAGACCGTGAAGGGCGCCCCGCTGAGCACCGCGACGTTCCGCTCCGGCTACACCGTCGAGGCGTTCTTCAAGCTGCCCGCCGACTGGTCCGGCTCCCAGCACGCCTGGTCGGGGATCCTCAGCCGCCAGGGCACCCTCGCCGCTGCCGGAAAGACCGGCGACCCCGACGAGCCCGTCGCGACCCTCTCCCTCTCCGACGGCCACGCCCTCCAGTGGGCGGCCGCACCCCTGAACCAGAAGTCGCTCGTCTCCAACTGGGGTCACGAACTCCCGCTCGACCACTGGTGGCACGTCGCCGTCGTCAACGACGGCCGCAGCACCACGATGTACGTCGACGGCTGCCCGGTCGCCCGCAACCCCGCCACCGCGACCAACGGCCTGACGACCCTCGGTCTCTCCTGGCTGCTCGGCGGCTACGAGTACGGCGGCGTACTCGACCAGCTCTTCCACGGCTGGATCGGTGACGTCCGTGTCGCCGAACGTGCCCTGCCCGTCGGCGCGTTCATGAACGCGTAGGCCACCGGCCCGGCTCACTCGGGGAGAAACCGCGCACACCCCTGAACCTCTGCCGGGCTGGGCCGATCCCCATATCCCCGCCGAGGCACTCGACCCGCAGTGCCTCGGCCGCCGCAGCCTTCCGCGCCGCGCAGGCCTGTGCGGCGCCGCCTTCGCGGGCGCGGCCTGCACCGGCCCGTCCGCGAAGGCACCGGTCCCGGCCGAGGCACACGAGGGCCCTCCCGCGGCGCTGACGACCCGCACCTCGTCCGCCCGCGCGCCGTCCGCGGCCCCGCCGCCGACCGCGAAGCGTGGCGCGCCCCGACGCCCGGGTCGGGCACACCGCCGACGTCTTCGGCCGCCGGGCCCGTGCACGCTGCGGATCCCGCTCGGCCGCGTGGAGGAGTCCTGCTGCGTACGGCTCCGCGGCAGCGACGGCAGTTACAACGGCCCCGGTCTCCTCGGGGCCGCGGTCGACCCGCACGGGAGGATCGCGCACGAGCCCGGCAGCGGCGACCGTGGCTGCACGCATGGTGCTGCACGAACCCGGAGTTCATCGACGTCGCCGGACAGCCGGTCCGGGCAGTACAGCCACCGGGAAGGGAAGAGGACCCGGCCGGCGCAGGGGGCGCTCCCCGCCGGCCGGGCCCGGTCACACCCCCGAATGCAGGGCGATGCGCTCCTCGCCCGCGTACACGTTCATGTCGGGTCCGCGCAGGAACCCGACCAGCGTCAGTCCGGTCTCCGCCGCCAGATCCACGGCCAGCGACGACGGGGCGGAGACTGCGGCCAGCACCGGGATGCCGGCCATCACGGCCTTCTGCGCCAGCTCGAACGACGCCCGGCCCGACACCAGCAGGATCGCCCGCGACAGCGGGAGCAGATCCTCGCGCAGCGCCCGGCCGACCAGCTTGTCGACGGCGTTGTGCCGTCCGACGTCCTCACGGACGTCGAGCAGTTCGCCCTCTTCCGAGAACAGCGCGGCGGCGTGCAGCCCTCCCGTCCGGTCGAAGACCCGCTGGGCCGCCCGCAGCCGGTCGGGCAGGCCGGACAGCAGCTCGGGCTCGACCCGGACCGGGGGGGCGTCGGCGATCGGGTGGCGGGTGGTGGTGCGCACGGCGTCGAGGCTCGCCTTGCCGCACAGGCCGCACGACGACGTCGTGTACACATTGCGCTCGAGGGTGATGTCCGGGACGGGCACGCCGGGCGCGAGCTGCACGTCGACCACGTTGTACGTGTTCGACCCGTCGTCCTTCGCGCCGGCGCAGTACACGATCGACCGCACGTCGGCCGCTGTGCCGATCACACCCTCGCTGACCAGGAAACCCGCTGCGAGCGCGAAGTCGTCGCCCGGGGTGCGCATGGTGATCGCCAGCGGGCGGCCGTTCAGCCGGATCTCCAGCGGCTCCTCGGCCACCAGGGTGTCCGGCCTGGCGGACACGGACCCGCCCCTGATCCGTACGGTGCGGCGGCGCTCGGTGACCCGTCCCATGATGATCAGTCCCGGTTCTGTACGTGGTGGAAGCCGAAGCGGCCCTTGATGCGGAGGGTGCCGTGGGTCACTCGGTCGTCGTGCGGCGAGGTGACCTGGACGAGGTCATTGTCCTGGACGGTCCCCCGGACGCCGTGCTGCCCCACGGTCGCCGGACGCGGTCCACAGGTGATGAGAGGGACGTCGTCTCCGGCGCGCGGGAGTGCGGGTCCGACGCGGGCGCCGATCGCTCCGGCGCCGACGACCGCGGCATTCATGTGAGGCTCTCCGTTCGGTCGAGGGAACCGGGATGCGGTGTTGCGGGGACGGATCATGGCGGCGCGAAGGCAAGTCCCGATCCGGACCTGTCGGCAATACATTGTCTACAGTATGGATTTGCTGCCGACAAGGCGTGTGGCAGCGTGGAGACCGACAGCTCCGCCGACCGGTAGAGGAGTCAGCGATGGCCGGGGAGATCTCCTTCTTCGAACTGGGCGTGGAGGACCCGCAGAAGGCCCGCGTCTTCTACGGCGGCCTCTTCGGGTGGACCTTCGAGGCGGTTCCGCCGGGGACCGGCTTCTCGATCCGCACGCCGAACGTCCCGGGTGGTGTCCATGGTGCCGACGCCGAGGCGAGCCCGTACGTCTTCTTCAAGGTCGACGACCTCGACATCGCGCTCGCTCGCGGCGTGGCACTCGGCGGCACGGTCGAACCCGGGCCCGGCGGGGCCGCCGAGGCCCCGGAGACCGTCGCCCGCTTCGGGCGCTTCCGTTTCTGCCGCGACGACCAGGGCTCGCCCTTCGGCGTGCACGAGCCACCTCCGGGCGGCACGGTCGGGTGACGAGGTCCCCAGAGCCGGGAGAGTCCCGCCGAGAGCCGACGGAGTCCCCCGGGCTGACGGAGTCTCCAAGATCGCGAGGCGATTCCTGTCCGTTCGGCTGTCCTCGTATCCATGAGTCGCCGACGACACTGGAAGGCTCCTGCTGTCGACAGTAAAGGGGGTTCCCGGGCATGACCGGCACGCGTATCGCCGCGCTCGGGCACTACCAGCCCGCCAGAGTGCTCACCAACGACGACCTGGCGGCCCTGGTCGACACCAGTGACGAGTGGATCACCAGCCGTGTCGGGATCAGAACCCGCCACGTGGCAGGTCCCGACGAGCCGGTGGACGAACTGGCCGCCCACGCCGCAGCGAAGGCGCTCGCCTCGGCCGGCCTCGCGCCCGCCGACATCGACCTGGTCCTGGTCGCCACTTCCACCGCGACCGACCGCTCTCCGAACACCGCGGCACGCGTCGCCGCCCGGCTCGGCATGACCTCGCCCGCAGTCATGGACCTCAACGTCGTCTGCGCCGGTTTCACCCATGCCCTGGCCACCGCCGACCACGCCGTACGGGCCGGGTCCGCCACCCGTGCCCTGGTCATCGGCGCCGACAAGATGTCCGACGTCGCCGACTGGACCGACCGCTCCACCTGCGTCCTCGTCGGCGACGGCGCGGGCGCGGCGGTGGTCGAGGCGTGCGAGGGGGACGCTGCGCCGGGTATCGGGCCGGTGCTGTGGGGCTCGGTCCCGGAGATGGGGAACGCGGTACGGATCGAGGGCACGCCGCCCCGCTTCACGCAGGAGGGTCAGTCCGTCTACCGCTGGGCCACCACCCAGCTCCCGCCGATCGCCCGCGCCGTGTGCGAACGGGCCGGGGTCGCGCCCGAGGACCTCGCCGCCGTCGTCCTGCACCAGGCGAACCTGCGGATCATCGAGCCCATCGCGCAGCGGATCGGTGCGGTGAACGCGGTCGTCGCCCGCGATGTCGTCGAGTCCGGCAACACGTCGGCCGCCTCGATCCCGATGGCCCTGTCCAAATTGGTGGAGCGCGGCGAAGTGGTGCCGGGTGCGCCGGCGCTGCTCTTCGGCTTCGGCGGCAATCTTTCGTATGCGGGGCAGGTTGTGTACTGTCCGTAACCGGATTGGACTCGGTAGACTGTAGACGACAGCCAATCGGGCGGTTGACCGATCGCACGGAGGGGAAGCGATGTTGTCCGCAGGACTTCCGCAAGGAGCCGTGCCCAGGCTGGAGCGCCCGGGCCCGCTGCGCGAGCGTGTGTACGAGGCGCTGCTCGAGCTCATCACCACGCGGGCACTGCGCCCCGGCCAGCACCTGGTCGAGAGCGAGCTCGCCGGCCACCTCGGTGTGTCGCGCCAGCCCGTCCGTGAGGCGCTCCAGCGCCTCAACACCGAGGGCTGGGTCGATCTGCGCCCGGCGCAGGGCGCGTTCGTGCACGAGCCGACCGATGAGGAGGCCGACCAGCTGCTCTCGGTCCGTACGCTCCTGGAGGCCGAAGCCGCCCGGCAGGCCGCGGCCAACTCCGGCTCGGCGGGCATCGCGGCGCTCGAAGAGCTCTGCGCCAGGGGCGAGCAGGCCGTCGCGGACGACGACGTGGACCTGGCAGTCGCGACCAACGCAGCCTTCCACGCCAAGGTGATGGAGCTCGCCGGCAATGTCGTCCTCGCCGAGCTGGCGGGGCAGGTGGACCGCCGTGTGCGCTGGTACTACACGCCGGTCGCCCGGCAGCGCGGGAAGCAGTCCTGGATCGAGCACCGGGAGCTGATCGCGGCGATCTCGGCGCGCGACGAACAGCGCGCGACGGAGATCATGCGCGCGCACACGGAGCACACGCGCCGCACGTACCACCAGCGCGAGGCCTGAGCGCGACCCCTGCACACGGGGCTTCGCCCCAGCGCCCGGTACCGGTGGGTCGGGGCCGGCGCGTCCGTCCTCAAGCGCCGGACAGGTTTGACGTCCGCCCGTACGCGCCGGCGGACCGGCGTCCGTCCTCAAGCACCGGACGGGCTGGGCATGGGCCCGGTACCCGGGTCGTGGTCCGGGGTGCCCGTCCTCATGCGCCGGACCGGCTTGGAGTGCACCGCCTACGGCGTTGGTGGTCCGTGGTGTTCGTCCTCAGGCACCGGGCGGGCCGGGTGTGTGCCCGGTACCCGGGTCGTGGTCCGGGGTGCCCGTCCTCATGCGCCGGCCGGGCTTGAGGTTCGCTCCGTACGGGCTGGTGGGCGGGCGGCTGTCCGGGCTCAGGCGCCGAAACGGGCGTGGTGTGCGTGGCCTCGACGCCGGACGGGCCGACAAGGAGTCCAGCCGATGGAGCAGCCCCCACGCCCGCAGGGCGTAGGGGACGCGGGTCCGGGGCGGAGCCCCAGGTGCGGGAAGGGGCGGGGAGCGGAAGGCCCCCGACTACGGCACCCTGAGGTGCGGGGCGGTCGTCCCCGGGCGCATCCTTGCTGTGTGACCTGGTACGGCGCGGCCAGGCCCGGCCCGTCCCGGCGCAGCGGGCCGAAGCGCGGGACGAGCAACAGCGCTGTCCCCGGCTCGGACGAGCTCGGCCAGGCGCTCGCCGAGGCCGCGGTCAAGGCGATCGGCGCGGTCGGAGGCCACGCCGGTGGGGTGTATCTGCGCTCGGAGACACCAGGGCTCCTTCGGCTCGGAGTGCTCGTGGGGCTGCCGGGAGAGCTGTTCCGCCCCTGGTGGCGTATGCACGTGAACCGCCCCTTCCCCGTCGCCGAGTGCTTCCGCTCGGGCCAGGCCATCCACCTCGCCGACGCCGAGGAGGCCATGCGCCGATTCCCGCAGCTCATGGCCGGGCTCCCGTTCCCGTTCGGTTCGATGTACGCGCCCGTCACCAGCGGCCGCGAACGCTTCGGGGTCTTCGTCGTCCTGCGACCCGCGACGCCCGGCCGACCGGTCAGCGAGTCCGACATCGACCGGCTCGACAAATCCGCCAGGGAACTCGCAGGCAACCTCGCCCGGATCGAGGCGGGCGGCTCACACGTGGAGTGGTGCGACGAACCGATCCTCACCCAGGCCCCGGAGACCACCCGGCCCTCGCTCCGTATCGGCCGTTTCGACTGGGACATCGGCAGCGGCGCCCTGACCGCGGACGCCGATCTGTGCGACATCCTCCGCACCGACCCGGCGCGTTTCCCCGGCACCATCGACGCGCTGGCCGAGAGCCTGGCCCCCGAGGACGTGCCCCAGCTGTGGGCCGTAGCGCACGAGGCCAACCCCAACGGCCGTGTGGTGAGCCGCAGGATGCGCCTCCTGCGCGCCGACGGCACGGCATCGCTGGTGGAGTTCACGGGGAGGTCGGTGCGCGGGCCCGCCCTGACCGGTGGTGACACCAAGAACCCGGGCAACGCCGACGTCAGTGGCGATGCCAGAAGCGACATCGCAGGTGACCGCGGGTCCCGCGGCGACGACGGCTACCGGCTGACCGGCTTCCTCGTCGACCTCGGTTCCGCGGCGGCCGCGGGCGAAGCGGGTGACCGGCTGCCCGGCGGCCTCTTCGCCCTCGACCGGTCCGGCCGGATCACCTACGTCAACCGGAAGGCACAGGCACTGCTCGGCGGCACCCGCCTCGAACTGACCGGGCGGGTCCTGTGGGAGGCCGTGCCCTGGCTCGGCAAGCCCGCCTACGAGGACTACTACCGTGCGTCGCTCCTGTCCGACGAACCCGTCCAGTTCCAGGTCCGCCGTCCGGCGGGCGAGTGGATCGGCGTTGCGCTCTACCCCGGCCACCTCGGCGTGACGGGACAGGTATCCGCCCTGGAACGCCCCAGCTACGAGCCCGATTCCGGCAGCAGGCCCGGCGCCGGGATCGGGCAGTTCGCCTCCCCGGGCGACCGGGCCTCCGCGCTGTACCGCCCGGTCGCCCTCGCCATCGCCCTGACCGAGGCCGTCACCGCACGCCAGGTGTCGGCCGTCGTCACCGAGGAACTGCTGCCCGCCTTCGGCGGCCGCCAACTCGCCATATACGTCCTGCACGAGCGGCATCTCTATCTGGCCTGGGAGACCGGCTTCCCGCCGGGCTTCCTGGAACCCTTCGAGGGAGTCGGGCTCGACGCCCGCCTGCCCGGTGTGGAGACCCTCACCACCGGCCGCCCGATCTTCTTCGAGTCCATGGACCAGCTCGCATCGGCATATCCGGGCATCCTGATGGACGCCTCCGTCGGAGCCCGCGCCTTCCTGCCGCTCATCGCGTCAGGCCGCCCGATCGGCACCTGCATCCTCGGCTTCGACCAGTCGCGGGGCTTCGCACCGGAGGAGCGCACGGTCCTCACCGCTCTCGCCGGACTCATCGCCCAGGCGCTCGCCCGTGCCCAGCGGTACGACACGGAGGCGGCGCTCGCGCGCGGCCTCCAGGACGCCCTGCTGCCGCGCAGGCTGCCCGAGCCCGACTTCGTGGAGACCGTCGCGCGCTATCTCCCCGGCACTCAGGGCATGGACGTCGGCGGGGACTGGTACGACGTCATCGAGACCGGCCCCGGCCTTGTCCTCGTCGTGGGGGACGTGCAGGGCCACGGCGTGTCGGCCGCCGCCACCATGGGGCAACTACGCAGCGCGGTAAGGGCGTTCGCGCTCGCCGACCGTGAGCCCGAGGAGGTGATGAGCGGCACCAACCGGCTGCTCATCGACCTCGACCCCGGTCAGTTCGCCACCTGCTGCTACGTCCGGCTGGATCCGGCGACCGGGGCCGCCCAGGCCGTACGCGCCGGGCATCCGCAGCCGCTGCTGCGCAGCCCCGAAGGCCGCACCGAAGTCCTCGACCTGCCCGGCGGGATCGTCCTGGGCGTCGACGCGGAGGAGAGTTACCCCGTCAGCGATCTCACCGTCGAACCCGGGGCGGTGCTGGCCCTGTACACCGACGGGCTGATCGAACGGCCGGGTACGGACATCGACTACGGCATCGAGCGGCTGCGCGCCACCCTCGCCCGGGCCGGCGGCACCAGTCTCACCGACGCCGCGGACCGCCTCATCCGCGAGGCACGCCAGGCCGAGGACCGCCCCGACGACATCGCGCTGCTGCTCACCGCACGCTGGTCGGAGCGGGACGCGGACAGGACGCTCGGCAGCCCGGGCTCCGGCTCCGGCCCCGCCTCGGGCTCCGGCTCGGGCTCCGGCCCCGCCTCGGGCTCCGACTCGGGCTCGGGCTCCGGCTCCGGCTCCGGCCCCGCCTCGGGCTCCGGCTCGGGCTCCGGCTCCGGCTCCGGCCCCGCCTCGGGCTCCGGCTCGGGCTCTGGCTCCGGCTCCGGCCCCGCCTCGGGCTCCGGCTTCGGCTCCAGCCCCGATTCCGGCTGAGGCTGAGGACGAGGACGAGCGCCTGCGTTGGCGCGCCGCCGCGCGGCGCCCCGCCCGGTTCCGCTCACACCGCCCTGAACGCGTCGGCGTGCGTCTCGGCCCACCGGGCGAGGCGCCGAGGTCGTTGCTCAGGTCGTGGTCGAGATCGGCAGGTCTCGGTCCGGTCGTCCGCGCCCGCGACGGCCGTGGGGCAGGTCGGCCCGTCGTGCTTCGGCCGGCGGCGTCACCACCAGCACCGCGACCAGACCGATGAGTTGCGCCGTGACGCGGCGGCCTCGGCGCCCGTGGGAGGGAACATGGGGCCACCGCAGCTGCCCGTACCGTCGCCGTCCATCGCTTTCCCGCATCCGGGCGGCATCGGTGCCGAGGCCTGCCCAGATGGCCCGAATCCCTGCCTCGAGTGGCTGACACCGTTCGGCTTTGTCCTGGGTGTGGAGAAAGTTGCAGGGGATTCCTGCGCAACTTCTTCCCAGTCGAGGACGGCGCTGCTAACTTCCCCTCGAAAGCCCGACGGCACAGGCCATGCGGGATTCCCCATGCCGAAGGCCGGGGGAGGGGAGGGGCACGTGAGACGCATGACGGCGCGACCCGCCAATGCGCATCAGGCGCGGCTGCTGCGGCTGTTGCGCGACGGCGGCCCCAACTCCCGTGCTCAGCTGGGGGATCTGGTCGACCTCTCGCGCTCCAAGCTCGCCGTCGAGGTCGACCGACTGCTGGAGACCGGACTCGTCGTCGCGGACGGGCTCGCCGCGTCCCGCGGCGGACGGCGCTCGCACAACATCCGGCTCGCGCCCAATCTGCGCTTCCTGGGCGTCGACATCGGCGCCACGTCGGTCGATGTCGCCGTCACCAACGCCGAACTGGAGGTCCTCGGCCACCTCAACCACCCGATGGACGTCCGCGAAGGCCCGGTCGCCGTCTTCGAGCAGGTCCTCGCGATGGCCGCCAAGCTCAAGGTGTCCGGGCTCGCCGAGGGCTTCGACGGAGCCGGGATCGGGGTCCCGGGGCCCGTCCGGTTCCCCGAGGGCGTCCCCGTGGCGCCGCCGATCATGCCCGGCTGGGACGGTTTCCCGGTCCGCGAGGCGCTCAGCCAGGAACTGGGCTGCCCCGTCATGGTCGACAACGACGTGAACCTGATGGCGATGGGGGAGCAGCACGCCGGAGTCGCCCGCTCCGTCGGCGACTTCCTCTGCGTCAAGATCGGCACGGGCATCGGCTGCGGCATCGTCGTCGGCGGCGAGGTCTACCGCGGGACGACCGGCAGCGCCGGCGACATCGGCCACATCCAGGTCGAGGCCGACGGACGCGCCTGCGCCTGCGGCAACAGAGGCTGCCTGGAAGCCCACTTCAGCGGCGCCGCGCTCGCGCGCGACGCGGACGAGGCGGCACGTACGGGACAGTCGCCCGAACTCGCGGCGCGACTGGAGACGGCCGGGAGGCTCACCGCCGTCGATGTCGCCGCGGCGGCAGCGGCCGGGGACGCCACCGCGCTCGATCTCATCCGGGAGGGCGGCAACCGCGTCGGCCAGGTCATCGCCGGCCTCGTCAGCTTCTTCAACCCCGGACTCGTCGTGATCGGTGGAGGCGTCACCGGGCTCGGCCACACCCTGCTCGCGAGCGTCCGCACCCAGGTCTACCGGCAGTCCCTGCCGCTGGCCACCGGCAACCTCCCGATCGTGCTGGGTGAACTGGGCCCCACCGCCGGAGTGATCGGCGCGGCCCGGCTCATCAGCGACCATCTGTTCTCCCCGGCCTGACCCGACGGCGATGTCCGTGCCCGTCCGCTCCCCTTGGGGGTCCCTCAGGACGAAGCCCCAGGGGGAGGGACGGGTGGGCACGGACCACCCGCCGATCCGCACCACCCGCACCTGGTTCCACCTGCCCGCTCACCGGCCCGCACCCGCCGAGGGGATAAGCCATGGCACCAGAACCACCGCCGGCATCGCCCGCACCACCGCTACTCAGCATGTCCGGCATCACCAAGTCGTTCCCGGGCGTCCGCGCGCTCGACGGCGTAGACCTGGCCGTCCAGGCCGGCGAAGTGCACTGCCTCCTCGGCCAGAACGGTGCCGGAAAGTCCACCCTCATCAAGGTGCTCGCCGGCGCCCACCAGCCCGACGACGGAGAGATCACCTGGCGCGGCGAGCCCGTGTCGCTGAAGTCGCCCATCGCTGCCATGCGTCTCGGCATCGCCACCATCTACCAGGAACTCGACCTGGTCGAAGGGCTGTCCGTCGCGGAGAACGTCTTCCTCGGCCATGAGCCCACGACCGCCGGATTCATCGTCCGCGGCCGCGACGCCCGGCAGTCCGCAGCCGCGCTCCTGCGCCGCCTCGGCCACCCCGAGATCGATCCCGGACGCGCCGTCGGCGACCTGTCCGCCGCCCAGCAGCAGATCGTGTCGATGGCCCGCGCACTCTCCCACGACGTACGCCTCATCGTGATGGACGAGCCGTCCGCGGCGCTCGACCCCGACGAGACTGCCAATCTCTTCCGCATCGTCGCCGACCTCACCGCGGGCGGCGTCGCCGTCGTGTACATCTCCCACCGGCTGGAGGAGATCCGCCGCATCGGCGACCGCGTCACCGTCCTCAAGGACGGCCGGGCGGTGGCCGGCGGACTGCCCGCCAAGGACACCCCTACGCGCGACATCGTCGCCTTGATGACCGGCCGCAACGTCGAGTACGTCTTCCCCGACCGGCCCGGCGCCGCACCCGACAGCGCCCCCGTGCTGCGCGTCGAAGGACTGGCCAGGGACGGCGAGTTCGCACCCGTGGACCTCGAACTGCGCCCGGGTGAGATCGTCGGACTCGCCGGACTCGTCGGCTCCGGACGCTCCGAGATCCTGGAGACCATCTACGGAGCCAGGAAGCCCAGCGCGGGCCGGGTCACCGTCGACGGACGCCCGGTCAAACCCGGCAGCGTGCGCTCCGCGGTCCGTGCCGGGCTCGGGCTCGCCCCCGAGGAGCGCAAGGCCCAGGCGCTCCTGATGCTCGAATCGGTCACCCGCAACGTGTCCGTCTCGTCCCTCTCCCGCTTCTCGCGGGGCGGCTGGCTCGACCGCGGGGAGGAGCGCCGGGCCGCCCGGAGCTCGACCAGGGAGCTGTCCCTGCGCCCCGACAACCCCGACGCCCGTATCCGCACCCTCTCCGGCGGCAACCAGCAGAAGGCCGTCCTCGCCCGCTGGCTGCTCCGCGGCTGCCGGGTGCTCCTGCTCGACGAGCCGACCCGCGGCGTCGACGTCGGCGCCCGCGCCGAGCTGTACGCCGTGATCCGCCGGCTCGCCGACGCCGGCCTCGCCGTGCTCCTCGTCTCCAGCGAGGTTCCCGAAGTGCTCGGTCTCGCCGACCGGGTGCTGGTGCTCCGCGAGGGCCACGTCGTCCACACGGCACCCGCGGAGGAGCTCGACGAGCACCGCGTACTCGACCTTGTCATGGAAGGGAGCCCGAGCTCATGACGCAGCCTGCCTCCGAGGCCCAGCAGGCACCGCCGCCGCCCGCGGCCAAGTCCACCCCCGACAGGGGCGGCCGGCCTGCGCTGGGACTGCGTGCCGACGTCCGCAACCTCTCCCTCCTCGGTGTCCTCGCCGCACTGGTCGTGGTCGGCGGCATCACCGATCCCGACTCCTTCCTGGACACGTCCAACCTCCAGCTGGTCCTCACCCAGGCGTCCGTCATCGGTGTCGTCACCGTCGGCATGACCTTCGTCATCACCAGCGGCGGGATCGACCTGTCCGTCGGCGCGATCGTTGCCCTCGCCTCGGTGTGGGCGACGACTCTCGCCACCCAGGAGTACGGCTTCGCCGGCATCCTCTTCACCGCGGTCGTCGTGGGTCTCGGCTGCGGGCTGGTGAACGGGCTTCTCATCGCGTACGGCGGGATGGTGCCGTTCATCGCGACGCTGGCCATGTTCGCGTCGGCCCGTGGACTCGCCCTCCAGCTCACCGACGGCAAGACCCAGATCGTCAGCGTGACGTCGGTCCTGGACCTCGGCCTCCCCAGCTCGTACATCCTCGGCGTCCCGCCGCTCGTCCTGGTCTTCGCCGCCGTCACCGTCATCGGCTGGCTGCTGCTGAACCGCACGACCTTCGGACGCCGCACCGTCGCCGTCGGCGGCAACGCGGAAGCGGCCCGCCTCGCCGGCATCGACGTCCGCCGCCAGCGTCTCTACCTCTATCTGCTCTCCGGGCTGTGCTGCGGCATCGCGGCCTTCCTGCTGATCATCCTGTCCGGCTCCGGCCAGAACACCAACGGCAATCTGTACGAGCTCGACGCCATCGCCGCAGCGATCATCGGCGGCACCCTGCTGAGCGGCGGCCGCGGCACCATCGTCGGCTCCGTGCTCGGTGTCCTCGTCTTCACCACCATCACCAACATCTTCGCCCTCAACAACCTGGAGAGCGCCGTCCAGCAGATCGCCAAGGGAGCGATCATCGTGGCCGCCGTACTGGTCCAGCGCAGCACCTTGCGCAACGGCGAGGCCTGACAGCCTCCTGCCGGCCCTCGCCGACCCACCACCCGCCCCCGCACGCCCGATCCCGAAGGGTTTCATCGCCATGCCAGAAATCCCGGCCACCAGCCGCAGAGGTCTCCTGTTCGGCACCGCCGCCGTCTCCGCCGGCGCCCTCCTCACCGCCTGCACCAGCAACGAACCCAAGAAGCAGGGCACGGCCACGAACAACGCCCCGGCGGCCGACGACAAGCCCGGCAAGCCGGTCACCATCGGCTTCGCAGGACCCCAGGCCGACCACGGCTGGCTCAACGCGATCAACCAGAACGCCAAGGACCGGGCGGCGAAGTACTCCGAGGTGACCCTGGAGATCACCGAGGGCTCGAACGACACCGCGATCCAGATCGGCCAGATCCAGACGCTGATCAACAAGAAGGTCGACGTCCTGGTGATCCTGCCGGCCGACGGCAAGGCCCTCACCCAGGTCGGCCTGCAGGCCATGAAGGCCGGCATCCCGGTCATCAACCTGGACCGGATCTTCGCTTCCCCGCAGGCGTACCGCTGCTGGATCGGCGGCGACAACTACGGCATGGGCCTCAACGCCGGCCGATACATCGGCGAGCAGCTCAAGGACAAGCCGAACGCCAAGGTCGTCGAACTCGCCGGAATGGACAACCTGGAGCTCACCAAGCAGCGCACCCAGGGCTTCGACGACGCCCTCAAGAACTACCCGAACATCACGAAGGTGGCCCGCCAGGCGGCCGAGTTCACCGTCGAGACCGGCCAGGCCAAGATGGCCCAGCTGCTCCAGGCGCAGAAGCAGATCGACGCGCTGTGGAACCACGACGACGATCAGGGCGTGGGCGCCCTGCGCGCCATCCAGCAGGCGGGCCGGGACGAGTTCCTGATGGTCGGCGGCGCGGGTGCCAAGTCGGCGATGGACGCCATCAAGGCCGACAACAGCGTCCTGAAGGCGACCGTCCTCTACCCGCCGACGATGGCCGCTTCCGCCATCGATCTGGCCCGGGCCCTGGGCCAGGGCAAGGGCGTCGGCGGACTGTCGGAGCTGGAGATCCCCGCCTCGTTGACCCTCTATTCGGCCGTCGTCACCAAGGAGAACGTCGACGAGTACCTGCCCACGGGCTTCAGCTGATCGTCCCTGCCCGCCGCCACCGAGCAATCGACGAGGAGGAAACCCGTATGGAACAGAGGGGCAGTGAGGCCGCGCCGCCGACACTGGGCGTCGGCATGGTCGGATACGCGTTCATGGGTGCCGCCCACTCCCAGGGGTGGCGCACCGTGGGACGGGTCTACGACCTGCCGATGCGGCCGGTCCTCGCCGCGATCGGCGGCCGTGACGCGGCCGCCGTCCGGGCCGCGGCGCACAGACATGGCTGGGCCGCGGCGGAGTCGGACTGGCGTGCCCTCGTGGCCCGGGACGATGTGCAGCTCGTCGACGTCTGCACACCGGGTGACAGCCATGCGGAGATCGCGATCGCGGCGCTGGAGGCGGGCAAGCACGTGCTGTGCGAGAAGCCGCTGGCCAATTCGGTCGCCGAGGCCGAGGCCATGGCCTCGGCGGCCGAACGTGCCCGTGAGCGCGGCCAGGTGGCCATGGTCGGCTTCAACTACCGGCGGGTGCCCGCGATCGCGTACGCCCGCCGGCTCATCGCCGACGGGAGGCTCGGCGCGATCCGCCACGTACGGGTCACCTATCTGCAGGACTGGCTCGTCGACCCGGACTTCCCGCTGACCTGGCGCCTGGAGCGGGAGCACGCGGGGTCCGGGGCGCTCGGCGATCTGGGAGCGCACGCCGTCGACCTGGCGCAGTATCTGGCAGGGGAACTGCTGGTGGGCGTCTCGGCGCTCACCGAGACCTTCGTACGGGAAAGGCCGCTGCTCGCCGGGGCCGCGAGCGGGCTGACGGCGTCCGGAGGCCTTGCGCGCGGGCCGGTCACCGTCGACGACGCGGCCCTGTTCACCGGGCGGCTGGCCTCCGGGGCGCTCGCCTCCTTCGAGGCCACCCGGATGGCCTCGGGCCGCAAGAACGCCCTGCGGCTCGAGATCAACGGGGAGCGGGGGTCGCTCGCCTTCGACCTGGAGCGGCTCAACGAGCTGTCGTTCCACGACCACACCGAGCCCGCGGCCTCCTCCGGCTTCCGCCGGATCCTGGTCACGGAGGGCGAGCACCCGTATCTGGAGGCCTGGTGGCCGCCCGGCCACGCGCTCGGCTACGAGCACACCTTCACCCACCAGGCGCGCGACCTGGTGCACGCCATCGCCGACGGGACCGACCCGGCGCCGTCGTTCGCCGACGGGCTGCAGGTGCAGCGCGTGCTCGCGGCGGTGGAGGAGAGCGCGGAGAAGAACGCCGTCTACACAGCCGTCCCCGTCTGAGGAGGTCCCCGCCGTGCCACGTCCCTTCACCCTTTTCACCGGCCAGTGGGCCGATCTGCCGCTGGAGGAGGTCTGCCGGCTCGCGCGTGACTTCGGCTACGACGGCCTCGAACTCGCCTGCTGGGGCGATCACTTCGAGGTCGACAAGGCCCTCGCCGACCCCTCGTACCTGGACGGGCGCCGGGCGCTGCTCGACAAGTACGGCCTGAAGTGCTGGGCGATCTCCAACCACCTCGTCGGGCAGGCTGTCTGCGACAACCCGATCGACGAGCGGCACAAGGCGATCGTGCCCGCCCGCATCTGGGGCGACGGCGAGGCCGAGGGGGTACGCCGGCGGGCGGCGCGCGAGCTCGCCGACACGGCGCGGGCCGCTGCCGCCTTCGGGGTCCGTACCGTCATCGGCTTCACGGGCTCGTCGATCTGGCACCTGGTGGCCATGTTCCCGCCGGTTCCGGAGCGCATGATCGAGCGCGGGTACGAGGACTTCGCCGAGCGCTGGAACCCGATCCTCGACGTCTTCGACGCCGAGGGCGTGCGCTTCGCCCATGAGGTCCATCCGAGCGAGATCGCGTACGACTACTGGACCACGCACCGCGCGCTGGAGGCGGTGGACCGGCGCCCGGCCTTCGGGCTGAACTTCGACCCGAGCCACTTCGTCTGGCAGGACCTCGATCCCGTCGGCTTCCTCTACGACTTCAGGGACCGGATCTACCACGTCGACTGCAAGGAGGCCCGCCGGCGGCTCGACGGCCGCAACGGGCGCCTGGGCTCGCACCTGCCCTGGGGCGACCCGCGGCGCGGCTGGGACTTCGTGTCCGCGGGGCACGGCGACGTGCCGTGGGAGGACGTGTTCCGGATGCTGCGGTCCATCGGCTACGACGGCCCCGTCTCGGTCGAGTGGGAGGACGCAGGAATGGACCGGCTGGCGGGTGCTCCGGAAGCGCTTGCCACGCTGAAGCGATACGACTTCGACCCGCCGTCGGCATCGTTCGACGCGGCTTTCGGAGGCAACGACTAGCACATCGGCGCAGGCCTGGCCCGGTGGCGGCAATCGTGCCGCCGGGCCGGTCAGGCCTGCCCCTGTCCGGCTTTGTCCTGCCTCGGGAAAAAGTTCAACTTCCCTGGCGCGCAAGGGCTTTCGGCCCAGGACGAACCCGGCTACCGTCCCTGAGGTGTACAGGACATAGCCCCGATCGGGGCGTGACTCCGATCGGGTCTCTGCCCGGATCCCGACCAGCGTGACGGCGCACGCCGGTCCCCGGAGTTCCCGCGGCACGTTCCGCGCGAGGAACCGCACGGCAGCAGCACCCGCCCGTACGACCGGCTACTTCCGGAGGACACACGTGCACAGAAAACGGCCCGGAGCACGCAGATTCAGGAAGGGACTCGCGCTCCTCACCGGCGGCCTGCTGGCCGCGACGTCACTCGCGATCGCCGTACCCGCCGGGGCCGCGGCCCCCGCGCAGGACCCGGAAGCCGTGGCAGCGGCGGCCGAGGAGTTCCAGCAGGTCACCCTCGCCAAGGGCGAGCCCGAGGTCGGCGAGCCCATGTCGCTCGCCGTCCTCCCCGACCGCAGTGTGCTGCACACCTCCCGCGACGGCGAGCTGCGCTTGACCGACGCGGCCGGCAACACCCGCGTCGTCGGCACCATCCCCGTCTACTCGCACGACGAGGAAGGCCTCCAGGGCGTCGGCATCGACCCGAAGTTCAGCGAGAACCGGGCGATCTACCTCTACTACGCGCCCCCGCTGGACACCCCGGCGGGCGACGCGCCCAACGACGGCACCGCCGCCGACTTCGCCAGGTACGACGGCGTCAACCGGCTCTCCCGCTTCGTCCTCAAGGCCGACGGGACCCTCGACAACGCCAGCGAGAAGAAGGTCATCGACGTCCCCGCCACCCGCGGCATCTGCTGCCACGTCGGCGGAGACATCGACTTCGACGCGCAGGGCAACCTGTATCTGTCGACCGGCGACGACTCCAACCCGTTCGCCTCGGACGGCTACACGCCCATCGACGAGCGGCCCACGCGCAACCCGGCCTACGACGCCCGCCGCACCTCCGGCAACACCAACGACCTGCGCGGAAAGATCCTCCGCATCAAGGTCGCCGACGACGGCTCTTACACCGTCCCCGATGGCAACCTCTTCGCCCCGGGCACGGACAAGACCCGGGCCGAGATCTATGCGATGGGCTTCCGCAACCCGTTCCGCTTCAGCGTCGACAAGAAGACCGGAGTGCTGTATGTCGGCGAATACGGGCCCGACGCGGGCGCGGCCGACCCCAAGCGCGGACCGGCGGGACAGGTCGAGTTCGCCCGGGTCACCAAGCCCGGCAACTTCGGCTGGCCCTTCTGCACCGGCGACAACGACCCGTTCGTCGACTACGACTTCGCGACCAAGGTGTCCGGAGCGGCCTTCGACTGTGCCGCCCCGAAGAACGACTCGCCGCACAACACCGGCCTTGTCGACCTGCCGCCCGCCGAGACGGCCTGGATACCCTACGACGGCGGATCCGTGCCCGAGTTCGGCACCGGCTCCGAGTCCCCGATGGGCGGGCCCGTCTACCACTACGACCCGGCGCTGGACTCCCCGGTGAAGTTCCCGGAGGCCTACGACGGCGACTTCTTCGCCGGCGAGTTCGGCCGCCGCTGGATCAAGCGCATCGAGCACGGCGCCGACGGTACCGTCCAGTCCATCAACGACGTCCCGTGGACCGGGACGCAGATCATGGACATGAGCTTCGGCCCCGACGGGGCGCTGTACGTCCTCGACTACGGCACCGCCTGGTTCGGCGGCAACGAGCACTCCGCGCTGTACCGGATCGAGAACGCCACCGAGGGGCACTCGCCGGTCGCCGAGGCCAAGGCGAACAAGACCTCGGGCACGACCCCGCTCAAGGTCACGTTCTCCTCGGCCGGCACGACCGACGCCGACGGCGACGCGCTCACCTACCGCTGGGACTTCGGCGACGGCGGCAGCTCCACGTCCGCCAACCCGGCCTACACGTACCGCAAGAACGGCACCTACACGGCCACCGTGACCGCCAAGGACCCGAGCGGGCGAACCGGCTCGGCCAGTGTCCAGGTCGTCGTCGGCAACACGGCGCCCAAGGTGACCCTGGAACTGCCCGTCGAGGGCGCGCTGTTCGACTTCGGCGACGAGATCCCGTTCAAGGTCACCGTCACGGATCCCGAAGACAGCGCGGCCGGCACGATCGACTGCGCCAAGGTGAAGGTCACGTACGTGCTCGGTCATGACAGCCACGGACACCCCGTGACCTCGGCGAACGGCTGCACCGGCACCATCAAGACCTCCGCGGACGGCGGGCACGACCCGAACGCCAACATCTTCGGAGTCTTCGACGCCGAGTACACCGACGGCGGAGGCGGCGGCCAGGCGCCGCTCACCACCCACGACCAGGCGCAGCTGCAGCCGCGCCACCGGCAGGCCGAGCACTTCAACGCCCAGTCCGGGGTCAGCGTCATCGACAAGGCGCCCGCCAACGGAGGCAAGACCGTGGGCGACGTTCACAACGGAGACTGGATCTCCTTCAAGCCCTACAACCTGACCGGCTCCACCAAGCTCACCGCACGCATCTCCTCGGGCGGCGCGGGCGGCTTCCTCGAGGTGCGCACCGGATCGGCGAACGGCACGCTGCTCGGCTCGGCCCCCGTGCCGGTGACCGGCGGCTGGGAGACCTTCCAGGACATCGACGTACCGCTGCGCGCCGTGCCCAGGGCGACCACCGAGCTCTTCCTGGTCTTCAAGGGCGGAGCCGGAGCGCTCTACGACGTCGACGACTTCGAGATCTCCAACACGCCCGTCGACCGCACCGCCAAGCGGGTCCTGGTCTTCTCCAAGACCGCAGGATTCCGCCACGACTCCATCCCGACCGGTGTCGCGGCCCTGAAGGAGCTGGGCGCCGGCAGCAACATCACGGTCGACGCCACGGAGGAGGCCGGCCAGTTCACGACCAACAACCTCGCCCGCTACGACGCCGTCGTGTTCCTGTCGACCACCGGTGACGTCCTGAACGCCGAACAGCAGAAGGCGTTCGAGAACTACGTCGCCACCGGTGGCGGCTACATGGGCGTCCACGCGGCCGCCGACACCGAGTACGACTGGGGCTTCTACGGCGGACTCGTCGGTGCGTACTTCCACTCGCACCCGCAGATCCAGAAGGCCACCGTGCGGGTCGAGGACCACGACCACCCGGCCACCTCGCACCTGGAGTCGGCCTGGGAGCGCACGGACGAGTGGTACAACTACCGCACCAACCCCCGCGGTCAGGCCCGGATCCTCGCCACCCTCGACGAGACCACCTACCAGGGCGGCAACATGAAGGGCGACCACCCGATCGCCTGGTGCCAGACCTATCAGGGCGGCCGCGCCTTCTACACCGGCGGCGGCCACACCAAGGAGTCCTACGCCGAACCGGCGTTCCGGCAGCACCTGCTGGGCGGACTGCGCTACACCTCCGGACAGGTCAACGCCGACTGCAAGCCGCAGACCGGCTACCGGGACCTCTTCAACGGGCAGACACTTGAGGGCTGGAAGCAGGCAGGCCCGGGGAAGTTCAACGTCGTCGACGGTGAACTCCGCTCCGAAGGCGGCATGGGCATGCTCTGGTACCAGGCCAAGGAGCTGAAGTCGTACTCCCTCAAGCTCGAATGGAAGATGGAGGGCGACGACAACTCCGGCATCTTCGTCGGCTTCCCCGCATCCGACGACGCCTGGTCCGCGGTGAACAACGGCTACGAGGTGCAGATCGACGCCACCGACGCGGCCGACCGCACCACCGGTGCCGTCTACGGCTTCAAGTCGGCCGACCTCAAGGCCCGCGACCGGGTGCTGCGGCCCCCGGGCCAGTGGAACAGCTACGAGATCAAGGTCCAGGGTGAACGGCTCACCCTGTTCCTCAACGGTGTGAAGATCAACGACTTCACCAACACCGACCCGGTCCGCAGCCTGAAGGACGGCTACATCGGCATCCAGAACCACGGCGCCGACGACCAGGTGTCCTTCCGGAACATCCAGCTCAAGGAGCTGCCCTCGTCCTCGTAGGGCGGCCCGGCAAGCCGGCGGCGGGCGGGGAGACGCCGTACCCCCGCCCGCCGTCCCACCATCGCATCGCATCGCAGGGAGGCAGCCCGTGACGAATCCCAAGGAACACCGCACCGGGGTCTGGCTGATCGGGGCCCGCGGCTCCGTCGCCACCACCGCGGTCGCCGGATGCGCTGCGGTCACCGCAGGCCTGCACCCGGCGACGGGCATGGTGACGGAGACCCCGCCGTTCGCCCGAGCCGGGCTGCCACCCGTGTCCTCCCTGGTCTTCGGCGGCCACGACACGACCGGCTGCCCCCTGCCGAAGCGGGCCGAACAGCTCGCGGCAGGCGGCGTCCTGCCCCACGGTCTGCCCTCGGCGGTCCGCGGCGAACTCGCGGCCGCGAACGAGGAGATCCGCGCGGGCGGCCCGCTGCCCGGCGACACCAGGCCGGACACGGCGCTGATCGAGGCCTTCGCCGCTGACATCGTTGCCTTCCGTGAGCAGCACGATCTCGCACGCGTGGTCGTGGTGAACGTCGCGTCGACGGAACCCGCCCCGGCCCCCGACTCCGTACGACTCCCCGCGAGCTCCCTCTACGCGGCCGCCACCATCGAGGCCGACTGCCCCTACGTCAACTTCACTCCCTCCACAGGGCTGCGCACCGCGGCCCTCGCCGACGCCGCCTCGGCCCGCGGACTTCCCCACGCCGGCAGGGACGGTAAGACAGGCCAGACGCTGCTCCGTTCCGTACTCGCCCCCATGTTCGTGCAGCGCGCCCTGTCCGTACGGGCATGGTCCGGCACCAACCTGCTGGGGGGCGGGGACGGGGCGGCGCTGGCCGACCCCGCGGCGGCCGCGGCGAAGAACGCAGGCAAGGAGCGTGTCCTCGCCGACACCCTGGGCGCCGCACCGGAGGGCGAGGTCCACATCGACGACGTCCCGGCCCTCGGCGACTGGAAGACCGCCTGGGACCACATCGCCTTCGACGGCTTCCTCGGCGCCCGCATGGTTCTGCAGACCACCTGGCAGGGCTGCGACTCGGCCCTCGCGGCACCGCTGGTGCTGGATCTCGCGCGCCTGGTGGCCCGCGCCCACGAGACGGGCCGCTCCGGCCCCCTGCCCGAACTCGCGTTCTACTTCAAGGACCCGGACCCGGGAGCCCCGGCCGCCCTTGCCGAGCAGTACGGGGAGCTGCTCGGCTTCGCGGCGCGCCTGGGGGAGGCCCGGTGACGGCGGGAGGCCGCCGCCGGGGCTCCCCGGGCGTCCTCGCGCTCCTGCGCGGGCCGGCGGCATGGTTGCTGCCCGCGCCCGCGCGCAACCCTGCGGCCAGGCCTGGGGAAACGCCCGGGCCGCAGGGGCCGGGGGCGGTCTCCGCGTCCGGGCACAAGGACGCCCGGGGCGTGCCGGAGTGCGGGGAGCCGCGGGCGGCAGCCGGGCGCACCGATACGCGGGCGGGGAGGCCGCCGTCCGGTGGGTCGGCGACCGGGACCGCGGCACCGGCACCGGCACCTGCACGGCCCGCCGCCGCGGCGAGCGGGGGGCGGCTCCGAGCCTGGGCGGAACTCCTGCGCATCTCCGCCCTGTTCAGCGTCCCTGGCGACGCCCTCGCGGGCGCCGCCTCCGCGGGGCTGCGCCCCAACCGGGGGACCGCGCTCGCCATCGGATCCTCCCTCTGCCTCTACGAGGCGGGCATGGCCCTCAACGACTGGGCCGACCGCCACGAGGACGCCGTCGACCGGCCGCACCGCCCGATCCCGTCGGGCCGGATCCGTCCCGCGGCAGCCCTGACCGCGGCCGGCGCACTCACGGCGGCCGGGCTCGCCCTGGCCGCCCGCGCCGGCCGCCCGGCACTGCTCGTGGCCTCGGCGCTGACCGCGGCGGTCTGGTCGTACGACCTGCACCTCAAGCACACCCCGGCCGGCCCGGCCGCCATGGCATCCGCCCGCACCCTGGACCTCCTCCTCGGCGCCACGGCAACCCACCCCACCGGCCTGCGCCCCGCCCTCCCGCACGCGGCCCTCCTCGGCGCCCACACCTACGCGATCACCTCCGTCTCTCGCCACGAAACCCAGGGCGGCTCCACCAAGACCCCCCTCGCCGCCCTGGCCACGGTCCTGACCATCGCCGCGGTGGCCATCCGCGTACGGCCGACGCCACACGGCCCGCGCCCGAGCGGACGGCAGCCGGGTCCTTCATGACCGTCTCCCCCTCCGGAGTCGCCGGAGACGCCCGCGGAGCCGGCGCGGCCAAGGGAAAGACGATCCTCGACGCATGCGCCCAG